>NZ_JBQSVO010000041.1:0-26931 GCF_052376275.1 Pseudoalteromonas sp. AOP7-A1-14
GATTGTATTTGTCACCCAAGTACAAGATAAGTGGTTTTGGGGTTCTCTTGCTCTTGCCATCGCTGTGGTGGTGTTGCTGGTTTATTCTTGCGCCTATTATATAAACTTTAAATTTTGTATTTCAGATGAACACGAAATACTTCTTAATAAAGGCGTATTTAAAAAAGAACGACTTACCTTAAAATTTCTTCGTGTGCAAAACGTTAATATTGCCGAGCCTTTTTACTTTAAACCGCTCAAGTTAGTTAACTGTATATTTGATGCCGCAGGCAGTGCCAGTCAAGAGGCCGTGTTGCCGGGTGTAACAAATAAGTATGCTGAGCAATTACGCGAACGGGTTCTGGCTTTTAAAGAAGCAAAACAAAATCAACAATCGCCTGCGGACTTTGATGAGCAAAAAATTCACGATACAGCTATTACCTCAGAGCAAAGTTTAACCCTGAGTAATAAAGAAGTCGCAAAGTTTGGCTTGATATCTAACATGGCTATTTTGGCGTTAGCCGCTTTAGCGCCATTTATAAATGTCTTGTTTGATCTTTTAGAGCGAACGGTTATTTATCGTGTAGAGGCCTTTTATCAGCAGCAGGCGGGTGAATGGATTGATGCCGCGTTTGTTGCTGCTATTACATTGTTCATTGTTATAGTGGCTATAGCGGTGATGCTCTCGGTCGTGATGTCGTTAATTCGTTTTTATAATTATCAGCTTTATTTTCAAGGCGGTAAATTCAAACGCATTGCCGGGCTTTTAGAGCGCCACCAGTTATCAGTGAGTATTGATAAAGTACAATCAATCGTGATCAAACAAAACTTAGTGGCGCGGTTGTTAAAGCGTTATACCGTACAGTGCGCACAAGCAACCGGTGGCGCGTATGCAACGGGCGCTAAGAATAAGCAAAGTTTAGTGATGCCAGTACTTGATAAACAACAAGTTAACCAAGTTTGCCAGTGGCTTCACCCTTGGTTTGATATCCAAGAATTAGTATTTGAGCATGTTGAAAAAGCACTGCTGATAAAAAACCTATTCTTTTATGCAGTGTTGCCTAGCCTAACTATTTTTCTGTTATGTATTTTTAATCAAAATGTTAGTTTCACTTATCCGATAGTGAGTTTAGTTTTATTTAGCGTACTTGTATGGCTTTCGTATCGGCGTTACGGTTATTGCTTTGTGCCGTATCAAGGTCGTTACTATGGGGTTTTTCGTAGTGGCTTGTTAGGTGTGCAGTATCGCGCTTTTGAGCTTTATAAAGCGCAAAGTACACGTAGTATTAGTACGTACTTTATGCGTAAACGAGGCTTGAAAAGCTTGTCGATACAACTTGCACCGGGTACGGCTACACTGCCTTATATAAAAGCAGAAGTAGCAAATGAAGTGAACGACTTTGTTTTGTTCCAAGCTGAGAGCGAAACTCGGAACTGGATGTAACAAAATAAACATAAATATTTGTCAATTGCATTTATCTGTTTTGAAATCACTTTATACTCAGTGCCATCTCATCTTTTATTGCTGAGCAATAAGGATGTTGTGATGGTGCTTACACTCAGCTTAGCCACATTTTTTTATATTAGTGCTCATGTGTTATGTGCGCTGGCATAATAAAAGGTTACGAAGCTGTGGAGTCTTTATTATTGGTAGTTTGATCACGTTAGTTATGTATGGCGCTGGGTTAGGGTTTTATTATTCGTTGTAATAAGGTGCTTTAATTGTCAAAAGAGGCTCAAGTTATTTGAGCCTCTTAAATTTTAAGTGTTAGCGGGTGATTGACGTTTTTGTATACGGTTGCGTTGTGACTGTTTTTTACGTTTACGACGGGTAAACCATAAGTAAAAGCCAGTACCGGCTAGCCATACTGGGCTCAGACCAATAACGCACCATAGAATTTTGCTAATAAGCCCAGCAAAGTAACCAAAATGTAGCTTTCTAAAGCTATCGATGACTTTCCAGCCGATACCTACTTCACGAATATCCCAGTTAGCCATGTGCTCACCAGTTTGCTTGTTGTACGTTACAGTGTTTGCGTACTCACTCGCCAGCGGGTTACTACTATCAACTTCACCAAATAAAGTAATATTTTCATCCGGCTCTAAAGGCATCACTAAAAAGGTACCATTAAAAGTAGCAATTTGTTTTTTACTATCATCCAAAATAGTTTGAAAATTAATAGTGTCGCTATGCAGGTTTTCAGTCAGGATAAAGTGTTCTTCTTCAGCATGTTCAACCACTTCGTGATACCACACCGCCCAATTAAAGTAACCACCCGTAATCGCCAAAATCAAGATAATAGGCGAGCCAATCACTCCCGTCATTTTATGAATATCGCTTAGCACAATTTGCAGTGTTGCCTTCCATCGCACTGAAAATAACCGTTGCCAAAATTTACGATAAATAATCAGCCCAGTAATACCTAATATCAGCAGGAATATCGAAAAGAAAAACCCTAATACAGTGCCTGTTTGCCCAGGCAAGCTTTTTAGATCGTTGAGCAAAAAGGTGTAATGTAGTTCTAAAAACCAATCAGTAAAGTAATGACTAGTGCCAACCGGCTGCGATAATATTTCACCGGAGTACTGGTCAATATGGAATTTATACCAAGTGTCTGTGCCACGTTCGATAAGATAAACACGATCAGCCGTATCGTCGTTAAAAACTTCCCAGCTACCAATAACAAATGTAGGAAACGCTTTTTCGGTCGTTGTTATTAGGTTATCAAGGGGTTGTCGTTGTTTACTACTATCAACCACAAAGTGGCTATCGGGCATCAGTAAACCATCAATTTCGCTTTTGAAAACCAACACACTGCCAGTAATACTAATAACAATAAGCGGGATCAGTGCGCACAGAGCGATCCAGCTGTGAACTTTAAAAAGTGTTTTTCTCATAACTAGCTGATAGATTATTTATAATTTTTCATATGATAACAATTATCATATTTATTTCAATTTTAATGAAAAAATACTTATGTTTTAGCTTAAGTTGACACTGTATAGCTTTGTTTCCACCTTGAATATGCTTTTATTTTGTATCTAGTTGCTTATTAATTAGCAGACACTACAATGCTGCGGCTCAAGCAAAACATATAAAATCAAAAGTTTACATTTATTATTTGTTTTGTTTAACAATTTCTAACTTATTAATTAATTACCAACGAGCGAGGTTTGTCTTGGCGCATTATCTGCCGATTTTATCATCATTTATTTTAGTGTTTAGTTTTTTACCATTACTCAATAAAATTCGTAGAAATCGCAGTGTGTCGGGGGTGTCATTACTGATGATGAGCTTTGGTGTGGCGCAAAGTATTTATTTTATTGCTTTTAACGTCTTTTTTGAGCGTTACTACATGGTATTACCCTTTGTAGTGACGGGTAGTTTAAGTGGCTTGATTTTATACTACTTTGCTCGTTATAACGCTAAACGCCGCGAGCTAACTCTGCTTGTTGCTATGTTAGGTTTTTCAATGTTGCCATTTGCGTTGTTAGCTAACCCTGTGCTTGAAACGGCAACCTTATTAAATTGGCTTACTTTTGTGGGCTTGGTGATGAGCTCGGTGCGGGTTATGCCGCAAACCTATAAAACCTTAAAAAGTGGTGACATTAGTAACTTAAGCGCTGGTTATTTTAGTTTGCAATTTATTGCCGGCATTTGCGGGCTATTTGCAGAGCTTGCTATGGCAACACCAAGCACTTCGCATATATTAACGTTTGTGATGATTTTACTCACTAATGCAGCGCAGCTGGGGTGTATTCAATACTATAAACTTCGTCCTTCTATGGTTTAATATTATCTAAAAATTTAATATTATTTTTGCTTTGTTTGTGGCAGCTTACGGATCTCATCAACTAATAAATTGAGCAAGCGATGCAATTAACCATCCACCAAGTCGACGCGTTTACCAGTGAGTTATTTAAAGGTAATTATGCCGCCGTGATCGATTTAAATAATTGGCTCAGTGATGAGTTAATGCTAAAGATTGGCGCGGAAAATAACGTATCTGAAACTGCTTTCACTTGTCGTCAAACCGATGGCAGTTATGCAATTCGCTGGTTTTCACCATTAATGGAAATAGACTTTTGCGGCCATGCCACGCTTGCTGCTGCCTTTGTATTATGTGAACAATATAATTTAACAAGTGTTAAATTTCAGGCCGCTGCGGTGGGTGAATTACTCATTAATAAACATGATGATGGCAGCTTTGCGATGACTTTTCCAAAGCAAGCCCCTTGCAAGGTTGAAAATATCCCATCTGAATTACTTGATGGCTTATCTATACAACCTTTAAAGGTATTGAAAAACCAGCAAGCTTACTTTGCTATTTATGAAAGTGAGCAAGATATATATGATCTGAAAACCGATTCCAACTTACTGAAAAGATTATCTCCTCTCGACGTTGTCGCGACTGCAAAAAGCAGCCAATACGATTTTATATCTCGTTATTTTTGGCCAGCCAGTGGCGGTGATGAAGACTACGTTACCGGTTCAATTCATACCGGCCTTGCCCCTTATTGGGCGCAGCAGCTCGCAAAGAAATCATTAAGTGCTTATCAAGCGTCAAGTCGTGGCGGCCATATTCAATGTGATGTAGGCGAGCATACTGTAACCCTAACAGGACACGCTGTACGTTATATGCAAGGCACGATTTACCTGTAATAAAAAATTAATGATTATTCCCTTGTTAAATCAGTCACGCAGTATAAGTCTCTTTCAAGCCAACTCCTTAGGGGGCACAGGCACTTACTCTGCGTTGCTCCTTCTTAAAAGAGACTGCCATTGTTACAAATTAACGCCTAGGTATTAAGCCCCAGTGAAGCGCTGAGCTTTGTATCTAGCGAGGATATCAGCTTGGCATAGTCTAATTCATCTATAAAGTAATCTATTTCTCTAAATATGTCGTATTTGTAACAGTTGCTTACAAATGTCACGTTAATGTTTCATTTAGCTCTGTTATTATGCCCCTAGTAAAAAATTAAGAGTATTGATTATGCGGACAAATATTTTGAAGTGGATATTGCCTTTTGTTGTATTAGGCTTTGGTGTAGCTGGTTTTATGGGGATTAATGCAATAGCACAAGAGCCTAGTGAAAAAGAAGTTGTTGATACACGGCCTACAGTAAGGGTCGAAGCCGTCTCCGCCAATGATCATCAAGTTGTTATAAATAGCTACGGTGAGGTAAAACCGTTTGAAAACACGCGTTTGTCGGCGCAAGTATCTGGTGAGGTTGTGAGCTGGCATCCTAACTTTGTGGCTGGGGGTATAGTTGCCCGCGGAGAAACCTTATTTAGTATTGAAAAAGATAACTATGAAGCGGCGCTACTTCAAGCTCAAGCGGAGCTTGCACAAGCGCAATCTCTTCTTATTGAAGAACAAGCATACGCCAAAGTAGCCGAAGATGAAGCTAAGCGCTTTCCTAGTAAGGAGCGTACCGCGCTATTTTTACGTGAACCCCAAGTATTGAGCGCACAAGCGTCGGTTAAATCGGCGCTTGCCAGTATTAAACGTGCAAAGCGTGATTTAGACAATTGTGAAGTAACCGCCCCGTACGATGCACTGATAGTTAGCCGTGATATAGGCACTGGGCAGTACATTAATATGGGGGCGCAAATTGCTGAGCTTAATAATATCGAATCCGCTGAGGTGATCATCCCTATAGCTGGCTTTGATAGTGTATTTTTACCTGAACGCGTTAAAGGTATTACGGCAACCGTGACTAAAACTGGCATTCATGGCTTTAGTCGTGAAGCAAAAATAGACCGTGATTTAGGTGTTGTTGATAACGCTACGCGTATGAGTAGTTTAGTCGTTCGTATTGAGGATCCGTATGGCTTAGCTAAGCCGCAACCGGCAATTAAATTTGGCAGTTATGTACAGGTGAGCTTTGCAGGAGCATTGCTAGAAAATATTTATCGGTTACCGCAAGAGCTCGTTAATAATCAAACTGTGTGGATTGTTAATCAAGATCAGCAATTAGAGCCTCGTAAAGTAAAGGTTATCCGCGAAGAAGGGGAGTACTTTTACATTAGCGATGGGTTAGAAGCTGATGATCAGCTTGTAACCACACTGCCAGAATACCCGCAAAAAGGCATGGCTGTTAAAGTTGTCGGTATTCAAGATGGTGCTAGAGTTGCGGCACCTGACAATGCTGTAACTGAAAAATTATAAGGTAGGTAACGATATGAGTAACACCGAACTACCTAACCAAGATGCGACTAATAATAAACAAAGCGGCATAATTGCTTACTTTGCAAATAACTCTGTGGCCGCTAATTTGATGATGTTTTTTATTATCGTGATGGGGATTATTAGCTTTTTCACTATTCAGCGACAGATGTTTCCAAATATTGAAATTAATTATATTACTATTACTGCAAACTACCCAGGTGCTTCCCCACAAGAAATAGAAGAAAGTATTTTAATTAAGGTTGAAGAGTCTTTAAAAGATATTACCGAAATTGAAAAAGGAGTGTATCGCGCTTTTCGCAATCTCGGCAGTGCTCAACTTGAGATCAGCACTGACGCAGAACTTACTGATGTACTTGATAAAGTTAAACTTCGTGTTGACAGTATTGCAACTTTTCCTGCAGGAATGGAGCCCGTTACGATAAGTCAGATAGAGTTTCGCCAAGATGTTATAGGTATGACATTAGTCGCTGATTTACCACTAACTGAACTTAAGCATATAGCTAATCAAGTTGAAGATGAATTATTACAGCTTTCAAATGTATCGCTGGTAGTAAACGATGTTCCCCTTGATGAAATTGCCATTGAAATCGAACCTGATACCTTACGACAATACAACCTAACGTTGACTGATGTAGCTGATGCAGTACGTCGTTATTCGGCTAACTTTTCAGCAGGACAATTAAAAACAGACTCGGGAGTTATTTCTGTTCGGGTTGAGAACCAACTTTATTCAGGTGAGGAATTTCGCCAAATTCCAGTTAAAATAGGTGAAAATGGCGCAAAAGTACTATTGCAAGATATCGCCGTAATTAAAGATCAGTTCACTGAGGGTGAACGCTATTTTAAATTTAACGGTGAAAATGCGGTTTATATGTCGGTTAAGGCAACTGAAGAGCAAAGTATTATTCCGGTTGCGGATTCAGTTAAGGCATTTATTGAGCAAAAAAATAAGCAGCTACCGCCAGGTGTCCGGTTAGAACCATTAATGGATATGACTTACTACCTTAACGCGCGCTTGGATATGATGATAACTAACCTATTCCAAGGGGCTATTTTGGTTGCCATTATGTTATCCATATTCCTGCGCTTTAAACTTGCTTTATGGGTAATGATTGGTCTGCCTGTATGCTTTTTAGGCGCCATGATGATGATGCCGATGTTTGGAGTCACCATTAATATTCTATCACTGTTTGCCTTTATTATGGTGCTGGGGATAGTGGTGGACGACGCCATTGTCATCGGCGAAAGTGCTTACACCGAAATAGAGAAAAAAGGCGGTGGTGTCGTCAATGTCGTTAATGGTGCTAAAAAAGTGGCTACTCCTGCTACCTTTGGCGTATTAACAACAATCGCGGTATTTGCCCCATTTACGTTTTCGGATGGCCCTGAAGGTGCTTTCTTCTACGGTATTGCTGTAGTCGTTATGTTGTGCTTAGTATTTAGCTTAATAGAATCGAAACTTATATTACCGGCACATATTGCGCATACGCACTTTGCACCAATTAAGGCTAATAGTTGGCGAGCTCGTTTTAATAGGCATTTTTTCGGCTTTGTGAACGGCCCATATAAACGTTTTATAGTACGCTGCGTAGAGTGGCGTTGGGTCGTCATGTTTATATTTATAGCACTATTAATTGTCACGTTTGGACTTATTTCATCTAACCAAGTGCGTACTGGTTTTATGCCAAAAATACCGCATGATTTTCCACAAATAAATTTAGAGATGAACGATAATGTCTCTGATCAGCAAACCATTGACGCTATTCGAGAAATAGAAGCCATGGTAATCGCTATTGATAAAGACACCGAACGTGAATATGGCCAAAAGCTAATCAGAGACGTATTAGTATTTAATCAAGAGCGTACTGAAGCGATGTTACTTGCGCCATTAGTTGAAGAAGACTTACGTCCTTATAATGCGTTTGAATTATCACGGCGCTGGCGTGAAGTAATGCCTGATATTGCAGGTGTAAAATCACTCACTATTTATGATGATGTTAATAGCGGCGGTGGTAGCGGTGGAGTCAGCAATGATGGCGAATTTGGTTACCTATTATTTGGCTCTGATATTGATACCTTAAATGATGCAGGTCGGCGTTTTATTCAGCTATTACAACAGCAAGAAGGCTTATTTGATATTAGCTCGACGATTGATCCTGCTAGCAAAGAAGTACAAATGAGCTTAAAGCCCGTTGCCTATGATTTAGGGCTAGATTTAGCTGCAATTGCTAATCAAGTTGGCGCAAGCTTTTATGGGGGCGAAGCGCAACGCGTTATTCGCGGCGGCGAAGAAGTACGAGTAATGGTACGTTACCCCAAATTGACTCGTGAAGCATTTTCGTCATTAAAACACGCTGTAATTACGACACCACAAGGGCAAGAAGTATTACTGGGTGATGTGGTTGAGTTGACTGAAAAAGCAGGCATTAGCTATGTTCGCCGCGAAGGTGGCTATCGTACAGTGTATGTATACGGCAACATCGATGAAGAAGTCATTGAACCAAATGAGGTCATTAAGCAAGTTAAAGAAAAGTTATTGCCACAGCTTAAAGAAGAGTTTCCAAGCGTTAAATCAGAGCTAGGTGGTGCAATTGAAGAGCAACAAGCCCAGGCGAATGATCAAGTTATGTTTTTTGCTGCGGGCATGATTATGGTTTATATATTACTCGCTGTTCCGCTAAAAAGTTATGCACAACCATTAATTGTAATGTCGGTTATCCCATTTAGCTTAACGGGTGCTATTTGGGGGCATTTTTGGTTTGATTTAGATATAACCTTAATGTCTGGGTTTGGCTTAATTGCAGCAGCCGGGGTGGTGATAAACGACTCTTTAGTTATGACTGATTTTGTCAATCAAGCGCGCCGTGAGGGCGTAGCGATTAAAGATGCTGTTATTGAAGCGGGTTGTGCGCGCTTTAGGCCTATTTTATTAACCTCAATTACCACCTTTGCAGGTGTATTACCAATTATGTTTGAAACGAGTCTACAGGCTAAATTTGTTATCCCAATGGCGGTCGCGCTTGGTTTTGCGGTGATGTTTGCTACTTTGATTACACTGCTTTTAGTGCCGTGCTTATATATGATATTAACCGATGTGGGCGGAGTATTTAAAAAAGGTTTTGCAAAAGTTAAAGGCATATTCTCAGCTAAAAAGAACGCGCCAGCAAACAGCTAGTTTGTTGGAAAAAAGCGAATAATAGACTCGGTTAAAAAGCCAGTGCCATCGCACTGG
The DNA here is from genome assembly GCF_052376275.1 of Pseudoalteromonas sp. AOP7-A1-14. NCBI lineage: Bacteria > Pseudomonadati > Pseudomonadota > Gammaproteobacteria > Alteromonadales > Pseudoalteromonadaceae > Pseudoalteromonas > Pseudoalteromonas sp. AOP7-A1-14. The sequence continues at coordinate 9,406 of NZ_JBQSVO010000041.1, forward strand.
CTTTTTTAAGTGTTAAGTATTGGTTTTTTATGGCGATTACATTCTTTTGTTTGATTTGTAATAATGGCCAAATTATACTTCAGCTAGTTTTGGCAAACTAGCTGAAAGGTTAGGACGCAAAGTTTCCGGTCTAAGGCTTTATGTAACAGTAAAGCTAAGATAACGGAGCCGCTGTACAACGAGTTTTTCTTCGTGTTGTATATCAATCGTCCTACTAATAAAGGTCTTTATTTTTACTTACTAAAAGTATTACAGCCTAAAACAGGCCATAGATCGTTGTAGACCTTGGCTTGGCAACAAGTTTTGCATTAACTGTTTCCCCCTAATGCTATTTTAGCATTGTTTTGGCCCACTCACTTGAGTGGGCTTTTTTCTGCGTATTTAAAATTATGATAAACTCAGTTAATCATAATTTTAAATTGGTTTATCTGTGGCTCAAACAAACTTATTGTCTTTACTTGAAAACTCCCCTGTTGCGCGAAAAAAACAGCACACATTATCAACACATCAGCAATCTCGGATAGATAACTACTATTGGATGCGTGACGATAATCGCCAAGACCAAGAGATACTAACGCACTTAAAAGCTGAAAATGATTATTGTGAAGCTCAACTCGCGGCTATTTCACCGCTAAAAGAACAAATTTTTACTGAGTTAAAAGGGCGTATCGTTAAAGACGATAATACCGTGCCAGTTAAAGACGGCCAATATTGGTACCACAGCGAAGTGCGCGGTGATGATGAATATGCGCGCCACTACCGCAGTACTAATATGCAGGCATCTGATAAAGCATTACTACTTGATGTAAATGCCCAAGCCGAAGGCTTTGAATTTTATGAGCTTGGCGATATAGCGGTTAGCCCTAATGAGCAACTGTTGGCTTATTCTGATGATACTGACGGCAGACGAATTTACACTGTAAAATTTAAGCATATTAATGATGATAAACAGCTTGCAGACGTGCTTGAAAACACGGAAGGCGAAGTGGTGTGGGGTAATGACAATAAAACTGTTTTTTATGTCAAAAAAGATGCTCAAACCTTATTGGGCTTTCAAGTGTATCGCCATATATTGGGCACTGAACAAGCAAAAGACGTATTAGTATATGAAGAGCACGATCGCAGCTTTTACATGGGGTTAGGTAAAAGTCGCGACGAAAGCTTAATTATTATTGATTTGGCTAGCACGCAAACTAACGACACTTGGGTGCTTGATGCTAATCAACCGTTAGGTAAATTTAAACAGTTAATAGCGCGCGAAGACGATCACGAATTTGATATTGATAAGCTGGGCGATACTTATTATATAGTGAGTAATTGGCAGGCCAAAAACTTTAAATTAATGACGGCAACAGCACAAACAATTCATAATAAAGCTCAGTGGCAAACCCATACTGAACACCGTGAAAATGTGCTACTTGAAGGAGTCGAGATATTTAACGACTACCTAGTACTTACCGAGCGCGAGCAAGGCCAAATTCGCTTTGTGGTGGTTAATAAAGATCAGCAACGTTTAGTACTTAAATTTGAAGATCCTTGCTATTACGCTGCTATTGCAGTTAACCCTGAGCCGAATGCCCGCTTTGCGCGGATTTACTACTCAAGCTTAACTACGCCAGGTTCACTATATGAGGTTGACTTAAGTAATGGCGCTAAGAAACTATTAAAACAGCAACAAGTATTGGGTGATTTTAACAGCCTAAATTACGCCTCAGAACGCATGTTTGTGACCGCCCGTGATGGCGAGGAAGTACCCGTATCACTTGTTTATCGTAAAGATTGCTTTAAAAAAGATGGCACCAATCCGCTATTACAATATGGCTATGGTGCGTACGGTATTACTATTGATCCGAGCTTTTCGGGCAGCTCCCTAAGCTTGCTCGACCGCGGCTTTGTATATGCAATAGCTCATGTCAGAGGCTCTGAAATGCTGGGTAGGCAATGGTATGAAAACGGCAAAATGCAGCATAAACAAAATAGCTTTAGTGACTTTATTGATGTTACAAAAGCATTAGTGAACCAAAACTACGTAGCAAAAGATAAGGTATTTGCATCTGGTGGCAGTGCGGGTGGCTTATTAATGGGCGCAGTGGTTAACCAAGCACCCGAGCTATATTTAGGGGTTGGCTGCCATGTGCCATTTTTGGATGTACTAACCACCATGCTTGATGAATCAATTCCGCTTACCACTAATGAATATGACGAGTGGGGGAATCCTAACGACGCTGAATATTATAATGTTATTTCTAACTATTCACCGTATGACAATATTAAAGCCCAAGCCTACCCTAATATTTTAGTGACTACCGGTTTACACGACTCGCAAGTGCAATATTGGGAGCCGATGAAGTGGGTGGCGAAAATGCGCGAATATAAGACGGACGATAATATTTTAGTGTTTAAAACAGATATGGATGCTGGTCACGGCGGCGCATCAGGAAGGTTCAAAAGCTTAGAAGAAAAAGCCCTCGAAATGGCATTTTTTATTGCGCTTATAAATTAGCTGCAAGATTACAAACTGTATTAAGCTTGAATGACGCACTGCTATATAAAGGTTATTTATGTTTGCAGCGCATGGAGAGTTTAATATTTTTTCTCAGCCGCCCATCATGTGTGAGGGCTGGTGGGGAGTGGTAATAATGAAGGGATAACCTCATTAACCAATAAGGTTATCCAAGAGTTGAGTGCATGTTCCAAAAGAGCTATAAAAGCATATTGGTAATATTATCAATAAACTTCTATGCAATGGGGCTTATTATACCTTCTAAACAGCCTTTATATCTTCTTGATAAATTTAAGTAAGTATCATTTTTAAGTTTTACTTTGTAATCGCCACTGTCAGTTGGCATAAGTTCTGTAATGGCTTGTTTTCTGACTAGTGTTGAACGGTGAATCCGTATAAAACCCTCAGGCTCTAATTGTTGTTCAATGTTTTTCATTGTTTCGCGATGTAAAACTGGCGCGCTCCCTTCAACAAAATGTAGCTCTACGTAGTTTCCGGCACCATTCACCCAAACAATGTCTTTAATATCGATTAAGCGTACTTTACCTACGTCTTTTACAATAATATGTGACGATGGCAGTTGAGTGTGTTCTTCATCAGTATTTTGTTGGTACTTTTGCTCAGCAGCGCTGGCGACTGGGCAAAGGTGAATGAGTTTTTCGAAGCACTTCTCTATTCTGGAGGTAGTTGTATCAGTTGTTAAAAAGTCTACGGCTCCCACTTCAAAGGCAAAGTTTGCAAAGTGCCCCGACTTAGCAATAATCACTAACTTTAATTTTTTAGCAAGATCAGTTAAATGTACGATTTGAGTTGGATCAGAGAGATCTGTCAGTTCATAAAATAATACATTATGTTGCAAGGTATCTATTTGGTCTAAGGGTTTATCCGGTATATGAAGTTGAGAATTAAAATGCCGATGTGCCTGCACATTCTGTGTTAAAAATGTTGCAAACTTTGCAGTGCTAATGTGTGTTAATGCATGAAACGAAGCAATCATCATAATGTATCTCCTGCTGTCTATAACGATAAAGACCGTGAATTTGAGAAAAGATGTGACCAAAAACGATTTTTTATTAATAAAAATAAAAGCAGAAGTCTTTTACCCCACCAAACATGCCCTTTATACCCAATAAAAAGCCGACTGAATAAACCTTATAGAGTTTTAAACTTATTCTCCTTAATGTTGCAATTCTTGTAACTAACTAGTTACAAAAGTAACAATTAAGGGGAATTAGTATGAGTAAAATAAATAATAAAGGTGCACGAACTTTTAAAAAATCGTCGCTAACAGTGGCTTTAAGTAGCGCCATACTGGCTGGCTTTTCGTTTCAAGGTTTTGCTGCGGAAGATGACGAAATAGAGAAAATTGAACGAGTGCAAGTAACAGGCTCGCGTATTCGCTCAGCAGAGGCTATGTCATCTGCACCAATACAGGTGGTAGATAGCACTGCTATTGATGCATCTGGTTCATTAAATATTCAAGATTTACTACTGGATAATCCAGCATTTGGTTCACCGGCTATTAGCCGTACCAACTCAAATTTTAGTACAGCCAGTGCGGGTGTTGCTACCGTTGATTTACGTAATTTAGGCTCTAACCGTACCTTGGTATTAGTTAACGGCCGTCGCTATGTGTCAGGTATACCAGGTAGTTCAGCGGTAGATTTAAATACTATTCCGAGTCAATTTATAGAACGTGTTGAAATTATGACTGGTGGTGCATCATCAGTTTATGGTTCTGACGCGGTTGCTGGTGTTGTTAACTTTGTACTTAAAGATGACTTTGAAGGTATTGAGTTTGATGGTCAATATGGTGAGTCGAGTGAAGGCGATGACGAGTCTCGTCAATTTAACTTTACCTCAGGCTTATCAAGTTCAGATGGCAAAGGCCAAGCGATGTTTCATTTAGGCTATTCTGATCAAGGTGCGGTATTTTCTCGTGACCGAGAGCGTTCAGCGGTAGACCAATTTTCAGGGATTTACTTTGAGGATGATCCCGTTGCAAACCCAAATTCGATATTTGATACGGTAAGCCCGTTTTTATCTTCATTCCCGTCACAAGGGCGCTTTAACGCGGGTGATAAAACATTTACCTACGATCCAACTAATAATCTACAAGACAACTTTAGCACCAATGGCGGTGACGGAGTAGCCGCAAACGGCTTCAACCGAAGTGGTGTACGTACCATTGCAATACCTACCGAGCGCTACTTATTTGCATCAAATGGTAGCTATGAATTAAACGACAAGCATAGCTTTTTTTATGAAGGTACTTACGCAGCAACCACAACCGTTTCTGAATTAGAGCCGTTCCCGTTTGCTTCTGATGATATTTATGCAAATGGCCAAGTACCTATTGAATTTAATGTAAACGGCGAAATATTACGTAACGCCTTTGTACCAGATGATATCTATAACGCTGCAACTGACACCGATGGTGATGGCATGCGTGATATCTTTTTTGCAAAACGTTTGAGCGATATCGGTAATCATGGAGCACGAGCAGAGCGTGATACTTTTCGTTTAGCTCTTGGTTTGCAAGGTGAAATAGCGGATGGATGGTTTTACGATACTTACTATGTATATGGTAAAACAAAAGAGCAACAAGTTTCAGGCGGTTTAGTAAACGTACAAAGCTTCCGCCAAGGCTTAGAGGCCGTTATTGATAGCCAAGATTTAGATGGTGATGGTATTAATAACGAGGCTATCTGTATTGATGCAACAGCTCGTGGGTTTAACTGTGCACCAGTAGATATTTATGGTTTTAATTCGTTGTCACAAGGTGCAGTTGATTTTGTAAGTGCCCCTAGCTCGCTAGCTACATCGGTTGAGCAAGAGATCATTGGTGGTAATATTTCAGGTGATTTATTTGAATTACCAGCAGGTGTAGTGGGTATTGCTGCTGGTTTTGAATACCGTGAAGAGTTCTCTCGTAGTGAGTTTGATGCACTACAGCAAGCTGGTCTTAATGCGGGTAATGCAATCCCAGCAACAGAAGGTTCATTTGATGTAACTGAGTACTATGTTGAGGCAAATATCCCCGTACTCGATTCTGTAACGATGAATGCCGCAGTGCGTCTATCTGATTACTCAACAGTTGGTAATACCGAAAGTTGGAATGTGGGTGTTGATTGGGAAGTAATGGATAGCCTACGTTTGCGTGCTACGCGAGCTCGTTCTACACGGGCACCAAATATTGATGAGTTATTTTCTCCACCTTCGCAAACATTCCCAAGTGGTTTAAACGATCCTTGTTTAGGTGTCACGAATAGTGGCAGCGGGGCAGCTGGTGATGCATGTCGTGCAGATGTAGGTGTTAGTGCTAATATTGCAGCAAATGGTGAGTTCGCACTTAACCAGTCTGACTTACAAGGTATTAGTGGCTTTAACCGTGGTAATCCAGAGCTAAAAGAAGAAGTGGGCGACTCTGTTACTGTCGGTGTCGTATTTACACCAGAAGAGCTGATTTCGGGCCTTGATATAACACTTGATTACTTTGATATTGAAATTACAGATGCTATTGTATCAACACCTCGTCAATTTATACTTGATCAATGTTATGGCGGTGGCGATAACAGCTTTTGTGATTTTGTAACTCGACGCAGTGGTCCTTCAGGTAATAACAGTGCAGGCTCGCTTGAGTTTATCGACAGTGGTGTATCAAATAGTGGTGGTTTAGGAACTGAAGGTGTTGATTTAACATTAACATACGCTACAGACATTGGTCCTGGTGCGTTTAGAACTCGCCTAGCATACACCTACTTAATAGACGCTTACAGTATTCCACTTCCTGGTGCTGATAAAGATGAATTTGCTGGTGAAATTGGCGCATCAGAGCACAAAGCTAACTGGAACTTTGGCTATAAACTTAATGATTTTGATTTTAACTGGAGCTTAACTTACATTGGTGAAGCTGACTTTGATGATCAATTCTTAAGTGGTTTTGGTATAGCCCCAGGCGGTGTAGGTATTGGTTCTGTTACGTATCATGATGTACAAGTAAGCTATCATATTAATGATTCGGTGGAGTTATATGCGGGTGCGAATAACTTATTTGATAAAGAACCTCCGCGTATATTGTCAGGTGTAAGTGGTTCAAGCACAGGTACTGAAACCGATGCCGGAACTTATGACCCAATTGGTCAATCATTTTACGTCGGGTTTAGAAGCAAGTTCTAACTGATAGAGCAATCATATTATTGATACCTAATTAATTTCGTTCACAAAGCCCCAGCAACTACAGGGGCTTTTTTATTGCAAAAAAATGAGTAGGGCAAGTGATGCTTTTATCCCAAGATATAGGTATTTTGCCCACTTAAACCAAAAACAACGCCACTGGTAACAGTGGCGTTGTTTAATATGGGGAGGCGGCTAATATAGTAACCGAATCGCTTAATTATTTAACGATTTTCCCTATTTGTGCCCTCATTATTGAGGGTTTTTTTTGCTTAATTTTAATCTAAGTAAGCTTTTAACATCCACACCAGCTTTTCTTGCTCTTTAATGTAATCACTCATTAATGACGCCGTACCTTCATCGTCAGCATCGCCTGCTTGCACTAGAATATCGCGCTGCATTTTGATAAGGCTACTGTAGCCCGCTAATAGATTTTCTACTGCGGTGACGCCATCACTAATACCTTTGGCTTCTTTAATTTCACTGACTTCTAAGTAATCTGAAAATGCATGCAGTGGGGCACCATCAAGGGTTAAAATACGCTCAGCTACTTCATCTACTTTTTCAAGTAATAGGTTATAAATTTCTTCAAACTTAACGTGCAACTCAAAAAAGTTACGGCCTTTGATATTCCAATGGAAGCCGCGTGCATTCATATATTGAATTTGATAACTGCTTAATAAGGTATTGAGTGACTTTACGATATCTTCACTTTTAGCACTGTTAAGACCAATAGCGTTTACCTGTGACATATTTCTCTCCTTAAATAACCGTTAAGATGTTTACATTTAGTATTGTCTATTAATTCACTTTCGTAAAATGGTTAAAACAAATTAGGGTGATAGTTTTAATCAATCACCCTATATTAGATGGGGTCTGCTTTGTAAAAAACCACTATTAGCGGTGTAGATAATAAAAAAACCATATAAAGTATGATCTAACGCAACATTAGCGACTTGTTTTGCATATGATTGCAGTTATTACGGTGTGGATCGTAGTAAGTTAAGGCGGTGACTACTTTTTAAGTAGTAATTCAGTGATGTAATTCATTACTTGTCGTGAATAAATCATACTGGTGTGGCTTAAGTGAAATACCTTGTGTTCAGCCATACCATTAATTTTTGTTTCGTTAAGGAGTACCGTACCATCTGATTGACTGCCTTTGGCGATTAAAGGCATAAGGCCAATAGGTAAGTCGCCCGCAATACTGTATAACTTAGCGTTAAAAGGCCAGTCACCATTTTCGGAAAGTAAAAAATCGACACTATTTTTTAAAAATACATCAAAGCCTTTTTGCTGCATTTTTTGCGCAATATGGCTGCCTTTATGTGGTGTACCTAAAGTAATTACTTTTTCAACATTTTGGCTTTGGAGTGAGCCTTCAGCAAGGTATGCTCGCGCCACAAGCCCTCCCATTGAATGGCACACAAGGGCAGTGCTTTTATTATCTATAAAAGTATCAAGCTGTTCAAAAATAGCTGCGCGATCAGGATACAGTGTACTATAAGTAAGATTGAGGATATTCACCCCAGACTTTTCGAGTTGTGAACATAAAGGGCGCATTACAAAGCCCGACATATACAAACCATGTAATACCACAACTTGTTTAACAGTCATATACCCTCTTAATTTAGTGAATCTAGCATTACATTAATTGTACAGGTTTTATTTCAATATTAGCTGAATCAGAGCTTACCCATACATCACCATCCTGGATAGTAATAGTTAGTGATATATTACGGTCAACTAACTCTGCTAGTGATTGTGTTGCAGCAAAGTCTAAACTAAAAATGCTCAAATTTTTAAAGTCGTGCAGTTTTGGTTGATATTTTTTCCACCAAACTGCCTGGTTATTTTCACCATAAGTATACAGCACTACATTTTTAGATTTATTACAGGCTTTTTTAACGCGTTTTTCATCAGGTAAACCTAGCTCAACCCATAGTTCTATTTCATTGCTATAATTTTTATGCCAAATTTCAGGCTCATCGTCAGCAGATAAGCCTTTAGTAAACTCAAGCCCTTCACACGCATTTAGTGCATAAGCAAGTAAACGTACCATTAAGCGTTGTGCGTTTTCAGATGAATGCTGCGCCAACGTTAAATTAAAGTCTTGGTAAAGGTGGCGGTCCATATCGCTTAGCGATAATTGCGCTTTGATGATAGTAGATTTAAGAGCCATAGCGACCTACTTGAAAAAAATTTGCGTCAGTATAGCGCAATTTTCTTTGCAGATTATGCTTTTAAATAGATAACTATAGTAAGAAGGAAAAGGGATGAAATAAAGAAAGCTTAATCGTATTTATAGCTCGTGACTGAGCATATTAAGCTTTTATACAAATAGGCGCGTGTTAATGCATATAATCTGCATCAACACACGCTGCACTTTTAACGTTAATTATTCGCTATCACGTGACATACTTAGTATGCGGTCACGTAATTGCTCATCTTGTTGCGCTTGTTGTGCAATAACGCTGTATTCTTCAACACTTAAACCGGATTTTTTTACCGCTTCAAGCATTTCACTTTGTGCTTGTTGCTGAATTTCCTGCGCTTTCTCGGTATCTTCAACGCCCTGAAATTTAGCTTCGTACTTGCTATTTATTTGACTGATTGAGTCCATAGCCATACTGAATTTTAATAATTTAGCGTCACTCATCTCAACCGATTGCTGTTGCATTTGTTGTGGCGCACCTGAGTTGGCATTGGCCATACCTGCAGCAGTAGATAAAGATAATGCGGCGATACATAGTGCAATAGTGTTCTTTTTCATAGATGTTACTCCTTTTAGTTGAGTTCATTAATAGGGTGCGAAGAGTGTGCCAACTTGTATGTTTTAGTTAAGCTGTTGATTTTAATGTTTTTGTTGTTTGCTTTATATAGTGTAACTTTATTGCAGTAAGGTTGTTGTGTATACTATTGACACACATTAGGAGGGGTTGTGACAAATTTAACCAGTTTTCGCCATTTGCATCGTGGTAGCTTGCAACGTAGCTTATTGTTTTTTGTTGTATTACCTATGTTATTACTAGCCGGGTTAGCCATTCGTTTTGGCTTGACGTTCACCAATGAGTTAGTCACAACGAGTATGCGTACAGATTTAGAGCTAATAGGGCGTGCCATACGTATACCTATTAGCGACGCGTTATTAAATCAAGATACAGATGCTATCAATGCGCATTTGGAGTCGGTATTTACTATTGGTCGAGTATATGGTGCTTCGATTTACGACGTTGATGGTCGATTAGTGGCTGCCACTGGAGTGATTGAGCGTGATTTAACCGATAGTCAACTCGCCTCAGAAGTCGTGAGTACCGGCCAGCAGCAGGATGGTTATCGCTCAGTATCAGGGCAATCCTTATTTTCTCATTTTTTACCAATTATTAATCGAAGTGGTCAAATTCACGGCTTATTACAAATTAGCCGTAAGGCTAGTGACTTTGAAAAATCACTGGCAAAATTGTCTACTTTAGCTTGGTTAAGTTGGCTGGCTTTGGCGTTACTCAGTTTATTAATAATGTGGCGTGGCCATAAACGAGTGATTGGCCATCCAATTAATGAACTAGTCACTAGTATGCGCCGTGTTGCCAGCGGCGATAGACGTTACCGGGCGCCACCACAGGGACCTATTGAGCTACAAGAGGTAACTAAAGGGTTGAATCATATGCTTGATGAAATCAATACCACAGAACGGCAACTTAAAGAGCAAGAAACTATGGCTGCAATTGGCCAGGTGGTCAGTGGTGTGGCCCATGAATTAGGTGCCCCATTGAGTGTCATTGATGGTCGTGCACAACGGTTATTGCGCCAGCATCCAGATGCCGATAGCCAACGGCAATTAAAGGCTATTCGAGGGCAAGTTTTACGCCTTAACCACATGGTAAAGCAACTACAAGCATTTGCACATACGCCCATAGCAAATTGGCAGCGTATTGCTTTATTATCACTGCTGCAGCAAGCTGTTCAAAGTATTAGTTATGAGTTACAAGATGAAGAAAAACTACCCGAAATACAACTTCCTTGCCCTGAAATTATTCTCCATGTAGATATACCTAGACTGGAACTAGCGATTGTTAACGTGTTAAGAAATGCGAGTCAAGCCGCCACAAGCCAAGTTGTGATTATATCGGAAAAACAACAAAATGAACTCTATATTCGTATTCAAGATGATGGCACAGGTTTAACAAAAGGCCTTACTAGTGAGCAAATGATGAATCCTTTCGTATCAACTAAACCACAGGGTAAAGGCACGGGCCTGGGGCTGGCTATTGTCCAGCAAATAATGCAGGAGCATCATGGGACGGTTAACTTAAAAAATAACCCCGCTGGTGGCTGCGAAGTAACCTTAACTTTACCTCTTACTGAGCAGGATATTCATCAATGAGCAGCTTTTCACCTTACCGAGTAGCTATAGTGGAAGATGATCCCGATTTACTCGAATTATTACAAGAAGAACTAGTCAGCCAAGGTTATAAAGTGACAGCATATGGTTGTGCCGAAGATTTCCTTGGTAGTCTTGAAGAGCTGATGTTTGATCTAGTTATTAGCGATATACGACTTCCAGGTATTGATGGTATGCAGTTGTTGCAGCGTTTAAAGCAGCAAGCAGAGCCACCCGCATTACTACTCATTACTGCTTTTGGTACTGTACGCCAAGCGGTTAACGCCTTAAAACTGGGGGCTGATGACTTTTTGACAAAACCGCTTGATCTAGAACATTTGGCTTTATCGGTGCAGCGCTTATTAGCGCATAAAGCGTTGCGTACAGAAGTACAACAACTTAGGCAGCGTCAAGAAGATGGTCCAGCTGGTTTGGTTGGTAAAAGTCGCGCTATGCGCCGCTTATATCAACAAATAACACAAGTTTCGACTGCGCAGGGGGCGGTACTTATTTTAGGAGAAAGTGGTACAGGGAAAGAGCTAGTTGCACGGGCAATACATCAGCAAAGTCCACGCAGCGAGCAACCTTTCATTGCTGTTAACTGTGCAGGGATCCCTGCCGAACTAATGGAAAGTGAGTTTTTTGGTCACGCAGCAGGTGCCTTTACCGGTGCACGTCAGCAACGTTCTGGGTTATTTAAAGAAGCCGATGGTGGAACATTATTACTTGATGAAATTGCAGAAATGCCATTACTATTACAGGCTAAATTATTACGTGTACTGCAAGAGGGCACTATTCGCCCTGTGGGGAGCGATCAGGAGTTGCGTATAGATGTGCGCATTCTTGCTTCGACACATCAAAATTTAGAGATGGGTGTTGTTGCAGGCACTTTTCGTGAAGATTTATTTTACCGCCTAGAAACCTTCAATTTATCAGTGCCGCCACTACGTGATAGAGGTGATGATTTAGAATCACTAGCGATGTTTTATTTACAGCAATTACAGCAAAAGCAGCCACGTGATGTACAGGGGTTAAGTCAAGATGGTCTGGATTGTTTATATCGTTACCCGTTCCCAGGTAATGTTCGAGAGTTGCAAAATGCGCTAGAGCGAGCTTACACCTTTGCCACTGGTCGAAATATTGAACCTGTAGACTTGCCTGCACGAATCCATAGTTATCAACCTGAGATAAGTGTAAGTGATCAGCAGGTAACCACTCGCTGGCCAACCTTACAACAGTTACAGCAAAGTTATGTACAGCAAGTGTTGCAGCATACCCAAGGTAACAAGCAGCAAGCCTCTCAGTTACTCGGGATCACTCGGCGCACCTTATATCGTTGGTTAGAGCAAGCAGAGCCTGAAAGCCGCAGTGACGAGTAATTTGTTTTCTACTCTTTTTTGGGGGAGACTGGAGTTAATGCGTATTTTATACATCATATACCAACGATATCGCAAAAAAAATCAACTAATTTAATCATGCCGGTTCCTTGATTATCCAATCGTTCTTGGTCCAAAGGACGGATCTCGGAACAGGCATTTAGTTCAATTTATTAAATGTGATTCAGGTTGATTAAGGAAAACCTAAAAAGAAATAGCCATGCCAACACTAATAGCTTCATTCTTTATTGTGACACCTTGATGACTCTCGGCTTCCATTGAAGACAACTCACCAGAGACTGTATATATATCCCATAACGTATGGTAAACACCGAGACTAGCTTTTGTCTGTTTCTTGACCTGTGCTAACGTGTCTACACCAGCAAGATCTACCTTTGAAACACCGTAATTGAAGCCTAACTTCGTCGCACCAAGCTTATGAGTTATTTGCGTAAACCAACCTGAGCTATCTCTTGGAGTGCCAGTAACATCAGCCGAGTCTATTAGTAAACCATAGTAACCGAGTCCAGAAGCATCAAACGCTGAGATTGCTAAACGCGTGTTGTCAAATTGCAGTGCAGCAGTAAGGTCGATTCCGCTAGCAGAGTAATCATCATCGACTGTATCCACAGATTGATTATAAAAAGAGCTAGAAATATAGCCATTGGAGAAGGTGTATTTTAATCGACCATGTACACCAGGCCTCTCGGAACCAGAATCCCCTACATAGCCATTGCCGCCAAAACTGACTGAATCAAGTGCTTGAAATATACCTATATCTGCAAGAAGTCCATTATCAAATGACTTGCTGTAGGTAATTTGTGACAAGCGATCACTAAATATATAGCCATACCCAGCAGCACCTAGACTGGTATTTAGTGGACTTCTAATTGAAGCTGTTGCCCCAACCCCTCCAAGAGCCATATCCTCGAGAACGACATCTAGACCAAATATTCCATAGTCACGGCCTGCTTTCAAAATGCCAAATTCACTATTACCTACGGTGAAGAATGCTCGATACGCTTTGTTGTCGCCATTACCATTAAATGCGCTGTTATCAGTAGTGCCAGGTTCAATAGCAAGAACGACATTGATATCGAAGCCATTACGTTGAGTGGCCGCTGAAAACTGAAAGCTTGCAGGGCTATATCCATTAGAAACCGAGGTTGCATCATCACCAGAGCATAACAAGGCATTTCCTGCAACGCTCCCCCCTGAATCATCGCAACTTACATATACCGCGTGAGTATTTATTGTTCCGTGAAAGTTAAAATCCCAAGCTTGCTCAGTTTCTGCATGACTTTGTGCGCTAACTAGCGCTGAGGCTAGCAAAGTTAAATAACCTGTTGTTTTAATTAATCGCATGAACTTGCCCTTATTAGTTTTATTTTAGTGACATATCTCTATCAGAGACAAGATAGATAGCACTAACTATGCCAATAGGGGTATAAATGTTAATACCTTGTTTTTAGTGGTTATTTCATATCATTTAATTTACATTTATGATGAATATAATCATCATTTATTATTTTTGATGAAATTAAGCATCATATTCTATGGTGATTTTATTGACTAATATATAAGTTTTACTTTTTTATCATGTGCTTATGTGAATTGTGAAGGTTGGTACGTAGATTGCTAATGTTAATAACTATTAAAAAATGTTTATATTAAGGTAAGTGGATGAGTTTCGAAAATGTTCAAATCTTCAAAACTGCTCGTCGATTGTTAACAGGTGAAAATTCGAGTTATTTATTACCTAAAGAAATGCTTAGTTTGAAAATTAAGCGTCCTCTTATAGTGACTGATCGAGGCGTCTTGAAAGCAGGGCTTATTGAACCAATTATAACGTTGCTCAATGCCAATGGTATTGCAGATATCTTCATTTATAGTGATATTTCGGCAGAGCCTGAGACTCACATTGTACAAGCATGTTGCAATACCTTCGATCAGAATCTGTGCGATGGCGTTATCGCAATTGGCGGTGGAAGCGCTATGGATACTGCGAAAGCAGTGGCTGTATTCAGTGGTGAAACCAAACCGCTGACGGAGTTGTTTGGTGAAGATAATGTTGCGGTGCGAACGATACCGTTAATTTGCATGCCAACGACAGCAGGTACGGGATCTGAAGTCACTAACATATCCATCTTGTTAGATGTTCAAGCGGAGCTCAAAAAGGGCATAGTTAGCAATGAACTACTGCCAGATGTTGCAATTGTAGCGCCTGAGCTAACTTTGAGTTGCCCCGCATCAGTAACCGCAGCAAGCGGGGTTGATGCCTTAGTTCATGCTGTTGAAAGTTTTCTCTCTAATTTCTCTTCTGAGATTACAAGGTCATTATCTATCGGTGCAATTCCAATGATTATTGAGGCCTTACCGATTGTTTATAAAGATCCAGACAATATCCAGGCGCGTGAAAAAATGGCTACTGCTAGTCTGATGGCTGGCCTAGCTTTTGGTAATGCAGGAGTCGGCGCGGTACATGCCCTGGCGTACCCTTTGGGGGGGCAGTTTCACTTATCGCACGGAGTAAGTAATGCACTTATGTTCTCTCATGTTATGAGATGGAATTATTCAGCTTGTCCAGAGAAATTTAGAGACATTGCTATAGCAATGGGGGCGAACAACGCGATTAGTTTAGCAGACTCTGGAGGCTATGTTGTCGAAAAAATTGAATCTTTATGTGAAGCCGTTGGAATTCCAAAGAGACTTCGTGATTACGCAATTGAACAAAAGGATATAAGTGAATTAGCCAATGCCGCCAGTGGCGTTACGCGCTTGTTGCGCAACAATCCACGAGAACTCAGTGTGCAAGATATTGAAGCCATTTATACAGAAGCTTTTTAAGGGGTAAGTTATGGCATTATGGAAGAGGCGAGTCGCAGGGGATGAAGCACCATTTTTCTCACTAGGTCCTTTTAAAGTTCGTTTACCATTTATTCATTATCGTTTTGAATGGCCGGATTATCTGCAAGGGCTGCTTATGTGCGCTGTCGATTTAGCCGCTATTTCACTGATGACTGAATTGCTCGGCATGCCATTTGAGGCCGCACTTGCAATTGTTATGATTAATGGCTTTTTCTATTTATTACATCACTTATTGGGAGACCCCGTCGTGCCTGGCTGGATCACACCAGCCATCCCTCTTTTAATGATCTATGTGTCGACATTTCCGGAAGGTGAGGCTCGGATCCATGCTTTGATTGCGTTCCAGATGATGCTCGGTTTGTTCGCTATGCTGCTAGGCGCATCTGGAGCGGCAAAACGTGTTGTTCATATTATACCAAGTGCAATTAAAGCCGGGGTAATTATGGGCGCTGGCCTTGCTGCTGTTGCTGTTGTATTTAAAGAAGGCGGGCGATTTGAAACTTACCCATTCACGATCACTATCGCGGTAGGCATCGCCTTTTACCTTATTTTCTCTAAGCACTTCGCTGGGTTGAAAGAGCATCATTGGAGCTTTCGCTTTATTGGCAACCTTGGCGTGTTCCCAATAATAGCTTTGGCAATCATTATTGCCCCCTTATTCTCTGAAGCGCCATGGCCTGATATTGAGTGGGGAATTACAAAACCCGATTTTGTCACGATGTTTACTGAATACACAGTGTTTGGTGTGGGCTTTCCGCCAATAATAATGTTTCTGACTGCAATTCCAACGGTTCTCGCTGCTTATATTGTGCTGTTCGGTGATGTACTGCAAAGCAAGTCAATCTTAGAAGAGGCAGATGAAGCTCGCCAAGATGAAAAAATTGATTACGACCCTGATCGCGCTCATATGATTTTTGGCGCTCGTAATCTAGGGATGAGTATTTTAGGTCCTGATGTTGCGATGTGTGGCCCTTTATGGGCAGCTATGCATGTGGTTATCGTGGAAAGATTCAAACAAGGTAGAAAAGCGATGGACTCCATATTTGGGGGCGCGGGCTCATTCCGCTTGGGAACCAATACTGGGCTTCTGCTATTGCCGGTGGTCAGTTTGGTGCAACCAATTTTAGGTATCGCGCTGGCATTAACATTATTAATTCAAGGTTACGTTAGTGTTCGAATTGGAATACAAGAAGCTCGTTGCGACAGCGATCTGGGGATCGCAGGGGTGATAGCTGGAATACTTGTTATTAAAGGTGCTACTTGGGCATTTGCAGCGGGCATATTGCTTTGTTTTTTAATTTACGGCTGGCGTTTACGTGAAGGAAAAGACAGTAAAGAGAGGAACAAAAGCAATGTTTCTTGATGAAAACTTGCAGCGAGTGATAGACGCCATGAGTGATGGTGTTTATATCACAGACGGCTATGGCGTAACTGTTACTGTAAATAAAGCGTATGAACGCATTACAGGACTTAACAAGCGGAGCCTCGTTGGCAAACACATGTCCGAAATTGTGAAAGCGGGTTTCATTTCTCGCTCGGTCTCTCTTGAAGTGCTAAAAGAGCTTGGAGCCGTGACCATTGTGCAAACCATTGGAAATGACCACCAAATCTTTGTTTCGGGCACGCCAATGCTTGATGCACAAGGTCGAATTGAATATGTCGTCACTACCGTCAGAGATATCACCGAACTATTAAAGGCAAAAAGAGCAGAAGAAAAGCTAGAGCAAATATTTAAACTACGAGAGCACTATGGTGCTTCAGTAGAAAATGCAGTTAACAAATCGTCCTTTATCATTAGTCGAAATACTAAAGCCTGTTATGACTTGGCAAAAAAAGTAGCCACCTCCAGCGCAAAAATAATCATTCAGGGCGAAACGGGGACAGGAAAAACACTGCTGGCAAGCACAATTCATGAATACAGCAAGGTATGTGATGGTCCGTTTATTGAGCTTAATTGCGCCGCAATGCCTGAGTCATTACTAGAGGCTGAACTTTTCGGCTACGTACCAGGGGCCTTTACTGGCGCATTGAATAAAGGCAAAACAGGGCTATTAGAAGCTGCCAACAATGGCACTCTATTTCTCGACGAAATTGGAGATCTGCCCCTTAGTTTACAAGCAAAACTACTTAAAGTGATAGCTGAGCAGCGCTTTATTCCCGTGGGTGGCACTGAGTTTAAAAATACCAATTTCCGTTTGATTTCGGCAACGCATCACGATCTC
>NZ_JBQSVO010000042.1:0-26388 GCF_052376275.1 Pseudoalteromonas sp. AOP7-A1-14
CAAAATCAGCGCGGCTTTTTATCACCAAGAAGGTTACGTTAGTCTTGCACACGTTCAAATACAGTCGCTATGCCTTGGCCTAAACCAATGCACATAGTAGCTAAACCATACTTTGCGTTTTTATCTTCCATTAAATGAATTAACGATGTGCTAATGCGCGAACCTGAACAACCTAGTGGATGGCCAAGCGCGATTGCGCCGCCATTTAAATTCACTTTTTCGTCAACCACATCAGCAAGGCCTAAGTCTTTAAGAACAGGTAGTGACTGTGCTGCGAAAGCTTCGTTAAGCTCGGCAACATCAATATCATCAATAGTAATACCGGCTTGCGCTAATGCCATTTTACTTGCTGGTACTGGGCCGTAACCCATGATTGATGGATCGCAACCGGCAACTGCCATTGCTTTAACGCGAGCACGAATAGGTAGGCCTAGTGCTTTGGCTTTGTCTTCACTCATGACTAGCATTGCTGATGCGCCATCTGAAAGAGCCGATGACGTACCGGCTGTTACCGTACCTGATGCTGGATTAAATACGGGGCGAAGTTGTGATAAACCTTCTACCGTTGTTTCTGGACGAATAACTTCATCGTCTTCAACCAGTGTTAATGAACCATCGGCGTCGTGACCTTCCATAGCAAGAATCTCACGGCGGAAACGTCCTTCAACAGTGGCTGCATGGGCACGTTGATGTGAGCGGTATGCAAATTTATCCTGCTGCTCACGGCTAATACCGTGAATCGTTGCCAGGTATTCTGCGGTTAAACCCATTGAGCCCGCAGCTTGTGCAACTGAGGTTGCAAGGCCTGGATGAAAGTCGTTACCGTGCGTCATGGGGACATGGCCCATGTGCTCAACACCACCAATTAGATAAGTGTCGCCAGCGCCCGTCATAATTGCGCGTGCTGCGTCATGTAGCGCTTGCATTGATGAGCCACATAAACGGTTTACTGTGACCGCAGGTACTGTATGTGGAATACCTGCAAGTAATGCGGCGTTACGTGCCACATTAAAACCTTGCTCAAGCGTTTGCTGTACACAACCCCAATAAATATCATTAATTGATGCAGGATCAACGCTTGGGTTGCGATCAAGTAAGCCCTTCATTAAGTGGGCGCTTAAATCTTCCGCACGCTTATTTTTAAATACGCCGTTTTTTGAACGACCCATTGGTGTGCGGATACAATCTACAATTACTGGATTATTCATGTTCTTACCCTTCCACCTTATAGAAAATACGGCCTTCTTCGGCCCATTTGCGAGTTTCATCTGATACTTGGTAAATCGCACCTAAGTGAGCGTACTTGTCTGCTGTAGCAACAAAGTTAGCTAACCCTGTTTGATCTAAGTAACGGAATGCACCGCCTCTAAATGGAGGGAAACCAATGCCGTAAATAAGTGCCATATCAGCTTCTTGTGGTGAAGCTACAATACCTTCTTGTAAACAAAGTAATACTTCGTTGATCATAGGTACCATACAACGGTCGATGATTTCTTTTTTATCAAATTCTTTTGGTGCATCAGCAATTTGACTTAGTAATTCAATTGCCTTTGGATCGTGTGCTTTTTTCAAGCGACCACGTCTATCGGTTGCATATTGATAGAAGCCGGCTTTGTTCTTTTGACCAAAACGTTTTTCGTTAGCAAATACAGCAACAGGGTCTTTCTCTTGACGAGACATACGCTCAGGGAATCCATCTGCCATTACGCCAGTACAATGGAAAGCTGTATCAATACCTACAACATCAAGTAAGTATGCCGGGCCCATTGGCCAGCCAAAGGTGTTTTCCATTACTTTATCTACTTTTGCAAAGTCTGCGCCTTCAACGACCAGTTTGCTAAAGCCTGCAAAGTAAGGGAATAAAACACGGTTAACAAAAAAGCCTGGGCAGTCGTTAACAACAATCGGTGACTTACCTAGTTTAACGGCATAATCTACAACGGCATTGATTGTTTGCTCTGAGGTTTTTTCACCACGAATAATTTCAACTAACGGCATCTTTGGCACCGGGTTAAAAAAGTGCATACCACAGAAGTTTTCTGGTTTATCTAAAGCAGACGCTAACTCATCAATACGAATTGTTGAAGTATTTGAGGTAAGCACAGTGCCTTCAGGCATATCTTTTTCAAGCTGCGATAATACAGATTGTTTTACTTTCGGGTTTTCTACTACGGCTTCAACAATAATATCGGCGCTTTGTAAGTCGCTATCATTTAAAGTTGGTTTAATTTTGCCAAGCGTAGCAACCATTTTATCCATAGCCATATGGCCACGTTTAACTTTTTGGCCTAGTAGTTTAGATGCTTCACCCATGCCTAAATCAAGCGCATCCTGTTGGATGTCTTTCATAATAATAGGAGTGCCTTTATAAGCTGATTGGTAAGCAATACCGCCGCCCATAATACCCGCGCCTAATACCGCAGCTTGTTTAATTTCAAGCTTACTGGTTTTGGCCAGCTTTTTAGCTTTGCCTTTGATGTATTGATCAGCTAAGAAAATACCTGTTTGTGCTGCAGCTTCATTGGTTGCGGCAAGTTTAGCAAAATTAGCATTTTCAATTGCCATTGCTTCGTCGCGTGTGCAGTTTGCAGCGGCTTTAATTGTTCTTACTGCCATAACAGGAGCTGGGTAATGACCTTTGGTTTTACCCATTACCATACCTTCTGCCATTGCAAAGCTCATGCCTTGCTCAACACGGTTTAATTTTAGCGGCTGTAATTTTACTTGTCGTTTAGCTTGCCAATCAAGCTTACCTGAAATAGCAAGTTCAAGTGTTGAAATACTTGACTCTAAAAGTTTGTCAGCACTAACTACCGCGTCAAATGCGCCTACTTTAAGAGCATCTGCTGCACGGTTTTCTTTTCCTGTGGTGATCCACGTCATAGCATTATCAGCGCCAATGATGCGCGGTAGGCGAACTGTGCCACCAAAACCGGGCATAATACCTAGTTTAACTTCAGGTAGACCAATCTTAGCTTCAGTGCTAGCAGTGCGATAGTCGGTAGCAAGTACCCACTCACAGCCACCGCCAAGTGCCATGCCATTTACAGCACTTAGTGTTGGGAATGGTAAGTCTTCTAATGCATCAAAAACATCAGTGGCATTTTTTATCCAAGCGACTAATTCGTCATGTGGCTTGGTAAAAGTAGGTAAAAACTCGAAGATATCAGCACCAATAATAAAGTGGTCTTTATCGCTGGTGAACACCATGCCTTTAATATCTTTATTGGCAGCTAATTCTTTTAATGCAGCTGCACAATCTTGTAAAGTTTGCTGAGAAAGCTTGTTTACCGAACCCGGAACACAAAACTTGAACTCGGCGATACTATCCTTTACGAAAGCAACTTCGAAGGAATCGCTCTTATATAACATTTTAATTCTCCCTAGCTATTGAACTAAGACTGGTACGATGAGTTTGCATTTCAATCAGTGTGCTTGCTTTAAAATTAAAATGCAACGTAAAATTTACTCCGCTTACTTTCTACTGGTTAAAATATAGCTGGTTTGGTGCTAAGGTGTAAGCGTTTGTCTTTTATTTCCCTTTTGAAAACTTAAGGTCATCATGAAAAAACAATCTTTAGGTTGGACGGCAGCTGCATTACTTTTCCCTTTATTCTCTGCCGTGGCTAACAATGAACATGAAGCATTTTTAGATGCCGAGAAAGAAGTTAGGTATGGAAGCTATAAAGAGTTTAAAGAGGTTGTTGGCAAACTTGACCATCCTTTAAAACCGTATGTTGAAAAAGCGTATTGGCAACGTCATCCTAGCCTTAAGCACCAATCTGAAATTGAAAATTACTTAACGATTTATCAAAGCACGCCGCTTGAATGGTCGGTGCGTAAGGCATGGCTTGCGTATTTAAAAGAGAAAAATATGAAAGCGGCTTATATACGTAACTATCGAAAGACCTCAAACGCGGCGATTACCTGTACTTATCTAGGTTACCAATTAGATTTAGGCGCACCTGACAATGCTATTTTTAAGCAAGCAGGCGAACTATGGACTGTAGGCAAGTCACAGCCTAATGAGTGTGATGACTTATTTGATTTATGGCGTAAAAAAGGCCACATGACGTCAGAGCGTGTTTGGCAACGAGTTACCTTAGCTGCAGAAGGCGGTACGCAAAGCTTACTACCTTATTTAAAAACCTTACTGCCTAAAAGTGAGCAGTATTTAGCTGATCTATATTTAAAGGTACGACGTGATCCAAGTGCCGCCGCGGGTTTATATCGTTATAAGAATAAATCGGCTAAAGAGGCGCAAATTGCACACTACGGTGTGCAGCGGTTAGTGTGGCGCGATAAGGAGTTGGCACTTAAAGCATGGGGGAAAATGGAAAAAATGTTTGATTTTTCTGAACAAGAAAAAGCAGATGTTTACTACACCTTTGCTTTATCGCTTGCTTCAAGTGGACATAAACAGGCGAGTTTTTGGCTTAATAAAGTACCTAAAGATCGGCAAAATAGTAAGTTAATGCAGTGGCAGTTAGGCAATATGCTTAAAGTTCAAGATTGGCCTGGGATTATTGCGTTTTTTACGGGTAAAGAAAATTTAGGTTTAGGGCAGCAGTATTGGCTTGCCTATAGTCTAGATAAGCGCGGTGATACGCAGCGAGCTAAAGCTATTTGGAAAACTGTCGCAAAAGAGCGTCACTACTATGGCTTCTTGGCATCAGCAAGGCTTAATCAACCTGTTAGTTTAAATACTATACCTATTAATGTATCTGATGCGTTGGTTACACAAGTGTCTGAGGCTCCTGGTTTTAAACGCGCCAAAGCACTTTATGAATTAGATCGCTTTACCTCGGCGCGCCGTGAATGGAATTACCTTACCCGTACTTCTAGCGAAGATGAAAAGCTTGCGGCTTCTAAACTTGCAGCAAAGCTTAACTGGTACGACAGCACCATTTATACTTTGGCACAAATAAAAGCATGGGACTATGTAGAGCTACGGTTTCCATTTGCCTTTCAAGACTTATTTGAGCGTTACAGTAAACGCAGTCATGTTGACCCAACGTGGAGCATTGCGATATCGCGCCGTGAAAGTTCATTCGCTTCTGATGCTCGTTCACATGCTAATGCTCGGGGGTTAATGCAATTACTGCCAAGCACTGCTAAATACGTAAATAAAGGCTCGGTTTCAAGCCGTAGCTTATATCAACCCAAAACAAATATTCGTTTAGGTACTCAATACCTTGAATATTTAAAAAAGAAAAATAATGGCAATGAAGTGCTCGCTACCGCCTCTTACAATGCAGGTTACCACCGGATAAGGCGTTGGCTACCCGATGAAGCAATGCCAGCTGAATTGTGGGTTGAACTTATTCCGTATCGTGAAACCCGAAATTATGTAAAAAATGTTTTTGCATATAGGCAGATTTATCACACGCGGTTAGGTCGCAAGGGGAATATACTGGCGCCAATTTTAGATATGAAAATGGGCGGTTAAAGTCTGTCTATGCTAGACTAGTGGAAAATTAAATTTAATAGATGGGTTTATGATGGATAAATTAGCTGTTTTATACGCTGAACATATTGCAACATTACAACAACGTACAACTACAATTATTGAGCGTGAAGGATTGGAAGGGTTGGTTATTCACTCTGGCCAAGCTAAACGTCAATTCTTAGATGATATGTACTACCCGTTTAAAGTTAACCCACATTTTAAAACGTGGTTACCAGTTATTGATAATCCTCATTGTTGGATTGTGGTAAATGGTAGCGACAAGCCTAAGCTAATTTTTTATCGCCCCGTTGATTTTTGGCATAAAGTGCCAGACGCGCCGCGTGATTTTTGGGCTGAATATTTTGATATTGAGCTGTTAGTAAAGCCAGATCAAGTAGAAAAGTTATTACCGTACGATAAAGCAAAGTACGCTTATATTGGCGAGTATGTAGACGTTGCCCAAGCGTTCGGTTTTAGTATTATGAACCCTGAGCCTGTAATTAACTTTTTTCATTATCACCGAGCATATAAAACTCAGTACGAACTTGAGTGTTTACGCCAAGCAAACCGTATTGCTGTTGATGGGCATAAAGCTGCGCGTGACATGTTTTTTAATGGTGGCTCTGAGTTTGATATTCAACAAGCGTATTTATTAGCTACCCGTCAAAGCGAAAACGAAATGCCGTATGGCAATATTGTTGCGCTTAACGAAAACTGCGCTATTTTGCATTACACGCATTTTGAGCCTAAAGCGCCGCAAGAGCATCGTTCATTTTTGATTGATGCCGGTGCGAATTTTAATGGTTATGCAGCTGATATTACCCGTACATACGACTATGTAAAATCAGGTGAGTTTAGTGAGTTAATTAAAGTAATGACTCAGCATCAAATTGAGTTAGGTAAAGCTTTAAAGCCGGGTCTATTATACGGTGAGTTGCACTTAGACTGTCACCAGCGTGTGGCACAAGTACTTAGCGATTTTGATATTGTTAAATTACCAGCTGCTGAAATTGTTGAGCGCGGTATTACTTCAACTTTCTTCCCGCATGGCCTTGGCCATCATCTTGGTTTACAAGTACATGATATGGGCGGCTTTATGGCTGATGAATCGGGGGCTCACCAAGCACCGCCTGAAGGTCATCCATTCTTACGTTGCACACGTTTAATTGAAAAAAATCAAGTGTTCACTATTGAACCAGGACTATACTTTATCGATTCACTATTAGGTGATTTGGCGAAAACTGATAATAAGCAGTTTATTAATTGGGAAAAAGTTGAAGCCTTTAAACCATTTGGCGGCATTCGTATTGAAGATAATATTATCGTTCACGAGAATAGCCTCGAAAATATGACCCGCGATTTATTGTTAGATTAATCGTTGAGTATTAGAAAAGCAGGGGCCATATTTGGCCCCATTTTTATGTAAGCCCATAAAATTATGTCTGAATATAAATATCCAGCAGAGTCTGTTTTCTATCAAGAAGAAATCAAAAAAAGCACTTTTATTGTGCATATTGGCCATACTCCCGATTTAGATGCAGCCAAAGCATTTATTCGCGATATTGAGCAAAAATATAGCGATGCTCGCCATAATTGCTGGGCGCATGTTGCAGGAAACCCAGGAGGAAGCCATGTCTATGGGTTCTCAGACGATGGTGAACCGAATGGCACGGCAGGTAAACCCATGCTAAATGTACTAGTGGGCTCGGGATTAGGTGAAGTAACCGCAGTGGTAACTCGTTACTTTGGTGGTATAAAGTTAGGCACCGGTGGTTTAGTACGTGCTTATGGTGGCTCGCTCAATAATGCGCTTACACATTTAACTACTATTATTAAAGTACCTAGTGTTGAGCTTGTTGGCAGCAGTGACTACAGCAGCCAAGGGGCAATTGAGCAATTATTAAAAACTCAGTATCACGTACTTAATATAGAAAAGCAATTTACTGCTAATATTGAATGGGTTATTACTATAGATAGCCGCCAAGCGAAGCAAGCGATCAAAGATATTTATGATTTGAGTCATGGCGCAGTTGAGTTAAGTGTTAAACAGTAAGACAATAGCCATTAGTTAATAACGACATTCTAATAAAAAAGCGATAGCTGAATGCAATTTCGTACCATAATAAAAATTCTTGGCCAGTTAGTGATGTTGTTTAGTATCACAATGGTTCCACCTGCTATTGTGTCACTAATCTACAAAGATGGTGGCGGTGTGCCGTTTGTTTTGGCATTTATATTTAGTGTGATTATTGGCTTAATTGCGTATTACCCTAATCGCGCTGAAAATGGTGATTTAAAAGCCCGAGAAGGGTTTTTAATTGTGGTGTTGTTTTGGTTGGTACTGGGTGCGTTCGCATCGCTACCGCTTATTTTTTTACAAGAACCTAATTTATCTTTAGCAGACTCTGTATTTGAAGCGTTCTCAGGGCTAACTACCACGGGAGCAACGGTACTTACAGGCATTGAATACTTACCTAAATCACTTCTATTTTATCGCCAACAATTACAGTGGTTAGGTGGAATGGGGATCATTGTATTAGCGGTGGCAGTACTACCTATGCTTGGTGTAGGTGGTATGCAGCTCTATCGAGCGGAAACACCAGGCCCAGTTAAAGATTCTAAAATGACACCACGTATTGCCGATACTGCAAAACACCTTTGGTATATTTATGTGTCACTTACTACAGCCTGTACGCTGTCATATTGGGTGGCAGGTATGAACTGGTTTGATGCAATATGTCATGCCTTTTCTACCGTCGCGATAGGGGGGTTTTCAACATATGATGCCTCTATGGGGCATTTTAACAGCCCTGTAATCAACTTTATCAGTGTGGTTTTTTTATTAATTGCGGCGGCTAATTTTTCTTTGCACTATGCTGCAGTCGCTAATCGTAACTTAAAAGTTTATATTCGCGACCCAGAGTTTAAAGTATTTTTGTTTATTCAATTAGCGTTAGTGGTTGTGTGTTTTGCGGTACTTTCGTCGAACAACATTTATGCCAATGGTGATGAAACGCTAGATCAAGCGCTATTTCAATCCGTATCTATGGGCACTACCGCGGGCTTTACTACCGATAACTTTTCTGCGTGGCCGTTGTTTTTACCAATATTATTAGTCTTTTCTAGCTTTATTGGTGGTTGCGCGGGATCAACCGGTGGTGGCATGAAAGTAGTACGAGTATTGTTATTGTACTTACAAGGTATTCGAGAGCTTAATAGGTTGGTGCACCCGCGCGCTATTTATTCTATTAAGTTGGGTCGTAAAGCTTTACCGGATAAAGTTGTTGAGGCGGTATGGGGGTTTTTCTCTGCTTACGCCTTGGTTTTTGTAATTATTATGCTGGCTTTAATGGGCACCGGAATGGATAACATTACTGCGTTTTCAGCAACGGCAGCGTGTTTAAATAATTTGGGTCCTGGTCTTGGTGATGTTGCAGCTCATTACGGTACTATTTCAGATGCAGCAAAATGGTTACTTACGATTGCAATGGTATTTGGTCGGCTCGAAATCTTTACTTTACTGGTACTGTTTACACCGACCTTTTGGCGAGGCTAGCACTTAAATCATATCGATATTTTAGTCATTAATCACCTTATTGATTTAACCGTATTAGAGCCTTTTGAGTAAACAGTTTTCGCTAGTTTGCGACAAGTTAACGAAAAGTCAGCAGCATATTTATATTACCTGCTATTAATTATAAAATTAATTTTTTTATTTAAAAACAAAAGCTTAATTTATTTTTAATAAGAAAAAAGTTAACAGTATAATTTTTTTGCAGCGTTTTAATTTAAATTTCCCTTCTAAATCTACCCTAAATTTATATTTGGTTTAATTGGCGCCACTTTAATTTAATGTAACCAATATTGATTATATTGGTAATGATGTATTTCCTCTTAATTACTGTTGCTAATTGGCAACAAAAAACACTTCAAAAAAAGTATAAACTGATATGCTTATAATATAACTCATTGAAATATAGTGATTTTAAAGTTTTGGCACTGAAGTTGTAATAGTTAGTTCGAACTTAATGAAGAAGTGATTGACCATTAAGAGTTTAATCACTCACATATAATTTGAAGGAATATTACTATGAACATACTTAGCAAAGGGATAGTACTTATTGCATTAACTTCTTCATCTGCGGCATTTGCTTTTGAGGCGCTAGACTTTGATACGCTTGATGTAGATAAAAGTGGAGCTATTAGTCAAGTCGAAGCGTCGGAAGATGCTGAGCTTATGAATAGGTTTGCAGAACGAGATACTGACCAGAACGGTGAGTTATCAAAAGAAGAGTATTCAAAAGCGTAAAGCTAACGTGTTTATCCTGTGTTGCCAAAGACAACCTAAGTGGATAAGGAATTACTGAAAGAGGATAACAAGGACTGTGTTAAACCTAGTTTAAGCGATTTTTTTGATAGTACATTGAAGGATTATATTATGAATACATTAAATAAAACATTAGCATTAATCGCCCTAGCTTCATCTTCAGCGGTATTCGCGGGTACCGACTTCGACACCCTTGATGTTGACGGTAGCGGCACCATTAGCCAGCAAGAAGCGGCGGTTGATGCAGCGCTTTCAGCTAAGTTTGCAGAGCTTGATACCGATCAAAATGGTGAGCTGTCTCAAGACGAGTTTGCTAAAGCTTAATTTCATTATTGGAATACCCGAAAAGGATTTCTCCCTATACGAACAAAGCAGCCAATTGGCTGCTTTTTTGCGTTTGTATAAAGCAACTATTCACCCACCTCACTGTTATTGTTAAATTTATTTGGTTTGTTATCTATCATGTTCTTAACTGGCGCATGGAAGTAAATTATTTTTGAGCTAATAAGTTCTACGCTGCACTTATAGTCAGTATTTGGATTTTTAGGCATTTATACAGCCGCTCAATATTACCCAAATTATAATCATAAAAAACAATACTGTAGCGAACTAGACGCAAAATTTTTCCTATAGAAAAATTACCCCCACTTATTAATAACGACCCCTTAGGTTTACTTTTTTATTTGGGTGCCGAGCCCCAAAAAATACCTACCTTGAGTTGTCAAAATCACGCTAGGGACAGGGCTATCATGTTGTTATCTTTGTTTTATGTCCCTATGAATGTTTATGTCCCTATGAATGACTATGCCAGCATTGCTTTAGCGTTTTATTAATCTTGAGTGTCGGTCTCAGCGGCTATTTAGTAATTTTTCTGGCAAGAGCTTTTAAGCGACAAGAATACCGGGTTGTATCAACGCCTTGTCTATGGAATGCAGCTAACATGGTTAAGTATATTTTCGTTAGTGATTTAATATTTATAATAGGAGGTGCTTATATCTGAATATGCAGTAAGTGTTGATGCATCTTCTCCTCCAGATAGAGTACCACTGAGAAAAATTCGATCTAGAAGAGGCTTTTATTGCATCACTGTCGAGTTGCCATATGTTGTGCTTTTTCTCCATTGCTGTAAAAAATAACTGGTTGTTGATGGGGTTATCGATAATGCTTTCGCGTGATGAAAAAAGAGACCTATTGTAAAATTGTTATGACGCAAGTAACACTTCGGCCTGTGATTATATTTTTACAGACTAAACCTACTACTTTATAAGGCTGAAGAAATGCACCACCAGTCACATGAACTGTGTTTCATTACTAATTCGTAAAACGAAGGTGATCATTGAAGTGTAAAATTGAGAGTTTTTTAGTGCAGGTAAGCGGTGGGTTTCGCTTACTGGCAACAAATAGTGGTTTCTTTTTCTAATTTAAAAAAATAATTTACTAATATTCACCAAATTAAAAATTACTATATATAAATCATTGTGTTATGCATAAAAAAGTAATTGAATTTATCATAACTATTTTTATTAAGCATTTTAAGTTAAGCCGAGCACACCCTTTAAAAGCACATAGCCGCCTGCAAGAAATCATTTTTGTGTTATTTATAAAAAACATAACAACTTGATATTTATATCTTTTAATTTATCCCTAGCAATCGTGTTGCTAAAAAGAAACAGTAAATCCGTTTTAAAATCTTTGTTCATTCAAAATAACCATTTAACATGTTGAAATTGTTTAATTTTTAAATGTTGGCATCGAAGTTGTAATAGTTAGTTCGAACTTAATGAAAAAGTAATTAACCATTAAGAACTTAATTACAAACATACAATTTGAAGGAATAGATTATGAACACATTAAACAAAACGTTTGCACTTATCGCCCTAGCTTCTTCATCTGCAGCGTTTGCTGCAACTGATTTCGACACACTTGATGTTGATGGTAGTGGATCAATTAGCCAAAGTGAAGCATCAATAGATGCAGAGCTAATGAGCATGTTTACAGAGCTTGATACTGACCAAAATGGTGAGTTATCAAAAGAAGAATTTTCAGAAGCTTAATTAAAAGTTACCCATCCTGAGTTGCCAAAGACAACCTAAGTAGACAAGGGAGTTTACGAAAGAGGATAACAAGGAAGTTAAAACTACTTTATTAGTTAAATAAGCTAATTCTTTTGATAGTACATTGAGGGGGTAATTTTATGAATAGATTAAATAAAGCGTTAGCACTAATCGCTGTTGCTTGTTCATCTGCAGCGTTTGCTGCAACTGATTTCGACACACTTGATGTAGACGGAAACGGCGTAATTAGCCAAAGCGAAGCGGCAGTAGATGCAGAACTTATGAATAACTTTGCTGACCTTGATACAGACCAAAGTGGTGAGCTATCGAAAGAAGAGTTTTCAAAAGTCTAGTTTTCTCTCACTGGGATCTCTGAAAAAGATTTCTTTAATTAAATATTGTTAAAATTTAAATAGGATACTTATTATGAAACGTATTAACACAGCTCTAGCACTAATCGCACTTGCATCATCTTCAGCTTTTGCCGCTGGCGTAAGCTTTGATTCTTTTGATACTGATGGCGATGGTGCTATCACGCAAGAAGAAGCGTCAGTAAATACGCAACTTGTTAAAATATTTGCTGATTTAGATACTGACAAAAATGGTGAGTTATCTAAAGAAGAGTTTTCAAAAGTTCAGTAATTCGTAAATAACTCATACGACACTACAAACGAAAAAGCAGCTTAATTAAGCTGCTTTTTTTTGTTTTTATAAATTGTAGTCTAGTTGCAATGTAAACTTACGTGGGCTGCCATAACGGTATTGATTGTAAAAACCAATTTGGCTGTAATAGGTTTTATCAAATAGGTTATCAACATTAAAGCTAACCGCTATTTGTGAGTTTATTTGATAGCTTGCCATAAAGCTGGCAATGCCATAGCTTGCTTGTTCTACTTCAACCTTTCCCTGTACTGGGTTTGTAACCTCATCAAAACTGCGGCTTTGCCAGCGATAACCAGCACCTAGCTTTAGTCCTTCTAAACTATTAGTGAGTTTATAGGTTGTAAATAGCTTAAATTGATCTTTCGGATTGGTGGTATTTAAAAGCTCGCCCTCAGGCGTTTCCCCTTCGCTGCGGGTATAGCCAAAATAACCATTCCAATTGTCGTTAAATGTACCATTGAGCTCTAATTCATAACCTTCGGTTACAGTGCCATCAATAGGTTGATAAATAGCCTGCAAAGTCTCGGGAATAGTCTCGCCGGTATATTGGCCGAGATTATCTTGATGAATTTCAAAACCAGACAAAGAAACATCTAAGCGTTCGTTTAGCAGTGATGCTTTGATGCCAATTTCATAGTTTTTACCTAGAATAGGATCGAGATAATTACCATCTTGGTCAATTTGACTTTGAGGTGTGAATATATCGGTATAGTTAGCATAGAGCGCCCAGTTATCTGTTAAAGCGTAAGTGGTGCCGAGGTAATTGGTAAGCTCGTTATCTAGTTCATAGTTGTGCTTACTGCCAAAGTTATCTTGGTCAGTTTGCCATTGATTTAGTCGGCTGCCTAAAATAACTGATAACGAATTAGTTATATTAAGCTGTGAGGAAAAATATAGAGCATCTTGTTCGGTAGTACCGTATGAGCCATAGGCCGGTGTGGATTGCCAAGTTGGTTTTGGGTAGTTGTAATCGGCAGCTGTAAAGTCGCCAATGATCATTGACTCTTCTTGTCCTGGATAATAAGGCGTCGAAAAGTCTTGCTCTTGGTTATTATAGCCAAACATTAATTGGTGACTTTGTCCTAACCAATTAAATCTGCCGCTAAGTTCAACTTCGTAGGTACGTTGTATTCTATTGGCATCAATATAATTTAACGAACCAGGCACCATACCAATGTTGGTTTGTGAGTCTGGATTACCTGTTGCCCAAAACACA
Organism: Pseudoalteromonas sp. AOP7-A1-14; assembly: GCF_052376275.1. NCBI lineage: Bacteria > Pseudomonadati > Pseudomonadota > Gammaproteobacteria > Alteromonadales > Pseudoalteromonadaceae > Pseudoalteromonas > Pseudoalteromonas sp. AOP7-A1-14. The sequence continues at coordinate 13,710 of NZ_JBQSVO010000042.1, forward strand.
TCGTAATCTAAGTCATTATTGCCATAGATATAACTGGCGCTAAGTTGCCAGTTGGAATTGAAGTTGTGCTCAATACTAATAAAACTATTTAGTGCGTTGGTTTGTGACGATGACCAATTAGGCGCTGTAGAAGCTTCCCGATCATAATGGGTGCGAGTGCCATCTGCATAAAAAATAGGTAGTCCACCGGACATAGTGCCTTTTGGCTTAGTGGCTTGGTTATCAATTGATACAGTAAGCAAGGTGCTGTCAGTTAAATCCGCTTCGATAATACCGTATAAAGTCGTGCTGCTTTGCGAGAAACGATTTTGGTATGACTCCTGATCTTGGTAAGCGACAACAGCACGACCGCGAATACTTTCGGTATCATTTAAACTACCAGAAACATCGACAACACCACGATAGTTTTGCCAAGAGCCAACTGATGCAGAAAGATTTACTTGGTTGTGCGCAGTAGGGCGTTTGCGTATTAAATTAATAGCGGCAGAGGGGTTACCTGCTCCCAACATTAAACCCGTGGCGCCACGGACTATTTCAATACGCTCATAAATTGCGGTGTCGGTTAAATTATCACCGTAATTAAAGCGAGTGTCGTAGGTTGTTGCAATACCATCGTACAGAATGCTTGTTACGCTTATTCCACGAGCGGAAATTGAAAACTTACCGTTGTCGGCCTCTCTTGCATTTATACCCGTCACACCCGTTATCGCTTCAATAGCGCTGGTTAGGTGCTGATCGTTCATAAACTCGCTGGTAACAGCGATAGCTGATTGCGGAGTTTGTAAGTGAGATAAATCAAGGCCTGTAGCCGAGCTCATTGAACTTACTTTATAATCATTATGCTCCTCGCCAACGATAGTTAGCTTTTCAATATCTTCTTTAGTTTCGGCTATTGTATTAAGTGAGAAGGTTGAAAGGAGTACACTAATTACGCTGCAATAAGTAAGGCTGAGCGGTTTATTTAAGGTTGGGAGTGTCATCTGAAGAAGTCCATTTTGTATTAAAAATATAGAAGTAATTATCCACATAAAGCGTGTTTTATTTTCAAGCACCGGGAGACTAATAGATTTGATAATTAAAGTAAATGTTTTTGAGAGTGATTTTCAATTGCATTAATGGGTGGTCTACTGTGTTTATTTATACACAGTAGCGTAAAAGACTATATGAGGGTGGCTTATAAAAATATAGCGCTTACTTGGAATAGTTTTTCGACTACAGTAATGTGTTTTTTATCAATCAAGAACATAATTACGTGATCCCCTGAGTGGATAATAGTATCGTCATGAGCAATCAACACGTCGTCATTGCGTACAATCGCACCAATTGTAGTTCCGGCGGGGAGTTTAATATCGGCAATTGCGCGGCCTACCACTTTTGAGGTATTCTCATCACCATGAGCAACGGCTTCAATTGCTTCAGCTGCACCTTTGCGCAGTGAATACACATTAACAATATCACCACGGCGAACGTGAGTTAAAAGTGCTGAAATAGTGGCTTGCTGAGGAGAAATAGCAATATCTATATCGCCGCCTTGTACTAAATCAACATATGCGCCACGCTGTATAAGCACCATGGTTTTTTGTGCGCCCATACGTTTAGCCAGCATTGCTGACATAATATTGGCTTCATCATCGTTAGTGACGGCGATAAATACGTCAACTTGCTCTATATGCTCTTCTGAGAGTAGCTCTTGATCTGAGGCGTCACCACAAAATACCACAGTATTATCAAGCGTTTCAGATAACTGCGCCGCACGTTCATAATTACGTTCAAGCAATTTTACGCTGTGGTTTTTTTCAAGAGATCGGGCAAGGCCTGCACCAATATTACCCCCACCAGCAATCATGATTTTTTTGTATGAACGCTCAAGTTTTTGCAGCTCGTTCATTACTGCACGAATATGTTTCGTTGCGGCAATGAAAAACACTTCATCATCTGCTTCAATAACCGTTGTACCAAGGGGCTTAATTGCTTTACCTTGACGGTAAATAGCGGCCACACGGGTTTCAACGTTAGGTATATGCTCTTTTAATGCTGAAAGTGCATAACCAACTAATAAACCACCATAATAGGCTTTTACTGCAACAAGCGATAACATGCCATCAGCAAACTGTAGTACTTGTAGTGCGCCTGGGTAGTCTATTAAACGGCGAATATATTTAGTTACCAATGCTTCAGGGGCAATATAGTGATCGACCGGCAAGTCATCATTTTGGAATAACTTTTCACGGTATTTTAGGTATTGATCTGAACGAATTCGAGCTATTTTAGTCGGCGTATTAAAAATACTGTAAGCCACTTGGCAGGCAACCATATTCACTTCATCTGAACTGGTTACGGCAATAATCATATCGGCGTCTTCAGCACCAGCACGACGAAGTACGTCGGGGTGAGCACTATGGCCGATAACCCCTTGTAAATCGTATTTGTCTTGTAGTTCACGTAAGCGGTTGCCATCAATATCGACTACCGTTATTTCATTTTGCTCACCGACTAGGTTCTCAGCAAGAGTGCCGCCGACTTGCCCAGCACCGAGTATGATTATTTTCATTGTTTACCCGTGGCGTTAGCTTTGTTTAATAATTTTTGCATAATAAAAACCATCACTTTCACCGGGCAATAATTGTAAGCCAGGGTTCGTTGTGGTGTCGTTATCATGCAGAGGTTGATGCATTGCGTTTGTGTTGTTTGCTAAAAATTTTGCGACTTGGTGTTGGTTCTCTTGCGGTAATACCGAACAAGTTGCATAAACCAAGGTGCCTCCCGGCTTTAGTAATGGCCAAATGCTATCTAAAATATCACCTTGTAGCACGCTAAGATCGTTGATATCTGAGGCGCGACGTAACCATTTTATATCTGGATGACGACGAATTACTCCCGTTGCTGAACACGGTACATCTAATAGAATGCGGTCAAAATGTTGTTCATCCCACCATTTATGTGGCTGCGAAGCATCACCACATTGTAGGTCTGCCCCTAAACCAATTCGAGTTAGATTTTGCTTTACGCGCTCCAAACGTGTTTCGTCGCTATCAAGGGCGAGTACATCAGCATCGGCAAGCTCTAAAATATGGCAAGTTTTACCACCTGGAGCGGCGCACGCATCTAAAATATGATCATCACTTTGGGGGGCTAAAAAGCGTGCAGCTAGTTGCGCTGCGGCATCTTGAACAGAGCAAGCACCGGTATCAAATTCTGGCAATGAAAATACATCGCGGGGCTTATCCAGCTTTATACCATCAGGAAAGTCGGGGTTTAAGGTGTGTTCGATATCATTTGCACGAAGCATTTCGCTATATTCTGCGGTGCTGTACTGAGCTTGATTTACGCGTAACCACATCGGCGCTTGGCGCTGATTTTCTTCAAGTATTTGTTGCCAGTTATCAGGGTAGGCTTCGCTTACTTGTTTGATAAACCAATTAGGGTGGTTATATAAACATACTGGTATTTGTTTCGCTTTTTCTTCAAGTTCGTTTTGTTGGCGTTGAAAACTACGTAAAATAGCATTGATCAGGCCTTTTAAACCCAGTGCCCGCATTTGCTGTAATGCATTGACTGTTTCACTAATTGCAGCATGCGGTGGAACACGCATATGTTGTAGTTGGTAAATCCCCACATACAATAAAAACTGGAATATTCGGCGTTTACCCTTTAATGGTTGTTCAACTAAATGTTGGCAATAATTTTCAAGACTGGGTAAATAACGCAGTACGCCATAGCAAATTTGTTGTAATAAGGCTTTATCTTTTGGCGGTAAACCCTGGCTTGCAAAAGGAAGCTCTTGATTTAGTGACGCGCCTTTATCTACTACGTTATATAAAGTTTCGGCGGCCAGTGCTCGTACGTTTGGAACATTACTCATTATTTTCACCTAATACGGTGCCTGGAGTTACCCAGTCACCGCGACCATTTAAAAAGTCGCTAATTGCCATTGGCTTTTTGCCTTGCGGCTGTAGTTGTGTAATACATAAAGCGTGTTTGCCACATGCCACAACTACACCATTTTTGTCGCTTGATAAAACCTGCCCGGGCTCGCCCGATTGTTCAAGCACCTGCGCTTGATGAATTTTTACTGTTTGTCCACCCATTTGCGTAAAGCACATTGGCCATGGGTTAAAAGAGCGAATGTTACGTTCAATTTGCACTGCACTCATTGACCAGTCAATATTGGCTTCTTCTTTTGAAAGTTTTTTAGCGTAATTGGCTTGCTCATCATTTTGTTGTTGGGGTGTAATTTCACCTGCCGACAATTTATTAATGGTCTTAAGCAGCGCGCTAGGGCCAAGTTCAGCTAGTTTATCGTACAGTGAAGCGCTGGTGTCACAGCTTTGTATTGGGCAGCGGCTAATATGCAGCATGTCGCCAGTATCTAGGCCTTCGTCCATTTGCATTATAGTGACACCGGTTTCGCTGTCACCCGCCCAAATAGCGCGTTGAATAGGCGCTGCACCACGCCAGCGCGGTAAAATTGAGCCATGCACATTCAAACAACCTAGACGAGGTGCATCTAATATGGCTTTTGGTAGCAATAAGCCATAAGCGACTACGATCATAATATCGGCGTTTAAGTTGTTTAACTCGTTAAGGGCTTCATCGCTTTTTAAGGACGCGGGTTGAAAAACGGGTAAGTCATGCGCTAAAGCAAGTTCTTTTACCTCACTGGCTTTTAGTTTTTTTCCGCGCCCAGCAGGGCGATCTGGTTGACTGTAAACACCAACAACTTGATGTTCAGAGTTAATTAGCGCGTTTAGATGGCGCGCAGCAAAATCAGGCGTGCCAGCAAAAATAATGCGTAATGGTTGTGTCACTGCAGTTCCTAATGGTTTATTTATTTTTTAGCGGCCAATTTAGCTTCTTTTTCAAGCTTCTTACGAATACGTTGGCGCTTTAGTGGTGATAAATAATCAATAAATAACTTGCCTTGTAGGTGATCAAGCTCATGCTGAATACAAATAGCGAGCAATTCGTCCGCGTCAAGACTCAATAGCTCACCTTGTTCATTATGAGCCGTTACCGTTACAGTCTCTGCTCGGTCAACTTTTGCATAGGATAAAGGCACTGATAAGCAGCCTTCTTCACTTACTGTTTCTCCATCTTGCTTAGTAATTTCAGGATTGATCAACACAAGCGGTTGATCGCGCTCTTCAGAAACGTCGATCACCACAATACGTTGATGAATATCAACCTGCGTTGCCGCTAAGCCAATTCCATTTTCGTCATACATGGTTTCGAGCATATCTTTAACTATTTGACGAACATCATCGTTTATCTCTGGTACTTCTTTCGCGATAGTACGTAAACGCTCATCCGGAAACCTTAAAACTTCTAACCTTGCCATAGTAACCTTTTACACTTGTGATTCATTTAGGATATTGTATGCTCTTATTTTAGCCATTCGCGTTCACCTTTAACAGGTTTTGATTAATAATAATAAAAAAACACCATAGGGAAACCCAATGAAATACCCTTTATTGGCAGCAATTCTTGCTTTAGGCGCTGCTTTTCCATCTATAGCGGATGTGTTAACTATAAAAAAAGACGCTCCAAAACAGTATGTTGTAAAAAAAGGGGATACACTTTGGGATATTTCAGGGGTTTACCTTGATGAGCCTTGGCAGTGGCCTGATTTATGGCAAATGAATCCACAAATAAATAACCCGCACCTTATTTATCCCGGTGATTCGTTGTCATTGATTTACGATGCTGACGGAAATCCGAGGTTAGTGGTGAACGAAAAATATAAAAGGTTATCCCCAGATGGACGTATTACCCCAAAAGGAAAAAATGCGATACCGACATTACCACTTGAACTTATTCGGCCTTTTTTAAGTTATGAGCAAGCATTAAGCAACGATGAAATAGCCAATAAGCCTTATATTTTAGGTGCGAACAGTAATACTAAAATGAATGTTACTGGGCAAATTGTTTATGTAAAAGGTAATTTAGAGTTACATAAAGGTTATGCTATTTACCGAAAGGGGGAGCCTTATACCAATCCGGGAAGTGACAAGGTGCTAGCTTACAAAGTTGACTTAATGGGGGTGGGTCGTGCTTTTCGTACTGGTGATGAAGAGCAGGGGGTTCCTGCCTCAGTTAACATTGAAAGTGTCAAACGTGAAGTAAAACCGTCAGACTTTTTAGTACCTGCAATGCAAGGTAATACTTTGCCCGCATATTTTAATATGAAGCGTCCTGAACGCTCAATTGAGGGTAATATTATTGGTTCAGCGAATGAGCTAAGAGAGTTCAGCACGATGGATATTGTAGTGCTAAATTTAGGGGCAGAGCAGGTTGAAGTAGGCCATGTACTTGATATTGAGCGCCAATCTCCAGATGTATTAGAAGGGAGTCATGGCCCGCGTTATAAAGAAGATTCAAACAGCTTAGAGAAATTAGTAGCCGATACAAACGAATTTTTTGGTGTAGAGCCAGATAAAGACAGTAAAGTATGGCACATGCCTAAAGAGAAAGTTGGCGAGTTAATGATATTTAAGGTTTATGATAAAGTTAGCTACGCTTTAATTGTAAAGAATCAGCACCCAATCCGCGTCGGTGATTTTGCAGTAATAAATTAAACATGGTTTGAGTGCTCTAAGGAGGGAGCATGACACAATCTACAGACAAACTAACGCATTGGCTGGCCTTTTACTTATGTAAAGGCCTAGGTATTAAAACACTTATAACACTGGCACAAACCTATCCATTAGAGAGCTTATTTAGCCTTTCTCATCAACAATTGCTCGAATGCGGCTTAAATCAACAAATTGCTGCAAATTTATTAAAAACCAATTGGCAGCAAGTTGAGCACTATCGACAGCTAATTCAAAATAGTGATATTCAGGTTATTGATTATTACCATCCGAATTACCCCGATAATTTAAAACAAATAGCCAGCGCCCCTTTATTGCTATTTTGTCGTGGTGATTGTGATTTACTAAAAAGTTCACAAATAGCTATTGTAGGTAGTCGTAATGCAACACCCATAGGGCTTGAAACAGCTGCTGAATTTGGCCATCAATTATGCTTAGCTGGTTTAACTATTACCTCAGGGATGGCACGTGGAATCGATGGCGCGGCCCACAAAGGTGCACTATCAGCTAACGGTAAAACTATTGCTGTGTTAGGCACTGGTGTAGACGTTTACTATCCAAAACGGCATCGTTTATTGACTGATCAGGTGCTTACGCAAGGTGGATTATTAGTTAGTGAGTTTTTACCCGGTACGCCAGCTAATGCCAATAATTTTCCAAGACGAAATCGCATTATTGCTGGGTTATCACTTGGCGTAATGATTGTAGAAGCTGAAATAAAAAGCGGCTCGCTCATTACTGTGCGTTACGCGATTGAGCAAAACAAAGAAGTATTTGCGGTGCCTGGCTCAATTAAAAATCCATTAGCACAAGCGAGCCATTTTTTGATCAAGCAGGGCGCAAAGTTAGTCGAAAATGTCAGTGATATTTTAGATGAAGTGAGCTTTTCGCCACAAAGCAGTCTATATAATATAGAGCAGCCTATTAGTGACCAACAGTCCTGTCCGGTGTTTGACAGTATCGGGTATGAAGTCACTAGCATCGACGATATTGTTCGCCGTACACAATGGCCTATAGATAAAGTACTGACGCGATTGCTCGATTTAGAATTAGTCGACAGGATAGAGCGAGTACTTGATGGGTATATTAGATTGGGAGCAAAGTAATATGTTTGACATTCTTATGTATTTATTTGAAAACTATATTAATGGTGAAGCTGAAATATTTGCCGAACACAACGAGCTCACTGATGAGCTACAACGCGCCGGTTTTAATAAACCCGAAATATATAAAGCGCTTAACTGGCTAGAGCAATTGGCAGATTTACAACACAGCGATGAATTCCCTTACCTCAATGCGCAGCCGCAAAAAGTAATACGTGTATATACTGACTCAGAGTGTCAAATGCTTAGTGTGGAATGCCGGGGTTTTTTAATGTTTATTGAGCAAATAGGGATGATCAACAGTGTCACTCGCGAAATGGTTATTGACCGCTTATTTGCTCTCGATAAGCCGTTTATTTCACTAGAAGATTTAAAGTGGGTGGTACTCATGGTGCTATTTAATATGCCTGGCTCAGAGCAAGCTTATGCGCAAATGGAAGATTTAATATTTGATGAACCCACGGAGTTACTGCATTAACTTGTTTCTTTAATTAGTTTGGGTATATTAGGCGCAAATCAGCCAACAGGTAGCCACACTATGAGCAAAATTGATCATTCGCTTTTCGCTGCAGACAAACATGCTTTAGAAAAAAAGCACGAACAGTGTCCCGAGTGTGGCTCTAAACTGGTCATGCGTAATGGTAAAGCGGGCCCTTTTTTAGGCTGTAGTAGTTACCCAAACTGTGATTTTATACGTCCACTTGTTCAGCACGATACGCAGCAAATTAAAGTATTAGATGACAGCCCATGCCCTGAATGCGGTAACCCACTGGTGGTTAAAAATGGTCGTTATGGCATGTTTATAGGTTGCACAGGTTATCCTGAGTGCCATTATATTGCCCACGATGAAAAAGAACCTGACCAAGAAATACTACCTGCTTGCCCTAAATGTAATAAAGGGCAGTTAGTGGCGCGCAGTAATAAGTTTGGAAAGACGTTCTATTCATGTAACAGCTACCCAAGCTGTAAATATACCTTAAACTATAAACCTGTTGAGCATACTTGCCCACAGTGCTACTGGCCCATAATGATGCGTAAGCAAATGGCTAATGGTGTTGTGTTACAATGCCCTCAGAAAAGTTGCTCGCATAAAATCACGCAGAGCTAATAACGACTTAAATTAATTGTACTTGGAGATCTTCTTTGACCGACTCAACTTCAGTTCCATCGACGGCGCTTGCTGCTTTAGAGCAAGGCGGCGTTATTATTTATCCGACCGAAGCGGTTTATGGTTTAGGTTGCGATCCTGATAATCAACAGGCAGTTGAGCAATTGTTAGCAATTAAACAGCGGCCAGTCGAAAAAGGCCTCATTTTAATTGCAGATAATTATGGTCAACTTTTAAAGTATGTTGATGACGCAAAAATCCCTATGGATAAACGTGCTGACATATTCTCTAGCTGGCCAGGCGCAATTACGTGGGTTATGCCTGCGGCTAAAAACACGCCTAAATGGTTAACAGGGCAGTTTGATACCATTGCTGTGCGTGTTACTAATCATCCAACAGTAAAACGTTTATGCCAAGAGTATGGAAAACCTTTAGTTTCGACTAGTGCAAACTTATCAGGGCAAGATACGGTAACCAGCATAGCGATGGCTAAAACTGAGTTCGCAGATAAGGTGGCGTTTTACCTTGATGAACCACTTGGTGGTAATACGCAACCAAGCACCATTAAAGATGTAATGACCGGCAAAGTATTTAGAGGATAACCATTATGCACAGCAATCTACTCGAGCAAGTAAAAACCTACTTAATGGCACTACAAGACACTATTTGCCAAGGTCTTGAACAAGCCGACGGTAAAGCGAAATTTGTAGAAGACAGCTGGCAACGCGCCGAAGGCGGTGGTGGCCGTACCCGAGTAATAAACGCCGGCAATGTGATTGAGCAAGGTGGGGTTAACTACTCGCATGTATTTGGCGCATCCATGCCGGCATCTGCAACAGCACATAGACCAGAGCTTGCAGGGCGCAGCTTTCATGCCTGTGGCGTGTCGCTAGTTATTCATCCTAACAATCCGCATATTCCGGCCAGTCACGCTAATGTACGGTTTTTTATCGCCGAAAAAGAAGGTGAAGAGCCTATTTGGTGGTTTGGTGGTGGCTTTGACTTAACCCCGGTTTACCCAAAATTTGACGATGTTAAGCATTGGCATCAGGTGGCTCACGACCTTTGTGCACCATTTGGCGATGATGTTTACTCTAATTATAAGAAGTGGTGCGACGAATATTTTTACATTAAACACCGCGACGAAACCCGTGGCGTGGGTGGGTTGTTTTTCGATGATTTAAACGAACAAGGTTTTGAACAAAGCTTTGCCTTCATGCAAGCCGTGGGTGATAGCTTTTTAGATGCTTACTTGCCAATTATTGAGCGTCGTAAAAATGACGAATACACCCAGCAACAGCGTGATTTTCAATTGTATCGCCGTGGCCGTTATGTTGAATTTAACCTAGTGTGGGACAGAGGGACTTTGTTCGGCCTACAAACTGGTGGACGTACTGAATCTATTTTAATGTCTATGCCGCCACTCGCCCGCTGGGAGTATAATTATAACCCAGACCTCGATAGCGCTGAGGCACAGTTATATCAATATTACTTACACCCACAAGATTGGTTAAATAGTACACCAAGTAAGTTGATACCCAGAGAGTGGCAATTATAATTTTTGGAAAGTAAAAAGGCGCTAATTGGCGCCTTTTTCTACTTACATTAAGACTGTTATGATTTGCTCAATGTTGATTAATCATATGGCTTGCTAGTTGCTCAAGCGATTTTCGCAACCCTTCGCGCAATAGCGGGTTATCTACCTCAATATCTAACGCTTTATTCATGCAATGCATCCATTGGTCGCGCAACTCTTGATCAATAGGAAAAGGCATATGGCGTTTACGAAGCATGGGGTGACCATGCTTTTCGGTAAATAAATCAGGGCCGCCTAACCAGCCCGATAAAAACTCAAAAAACACTTGGCGAATGCGATCTAATGGTTGAGGATGCATATCATATAACGGTTTTGCGTATTCATCGCTTGCCATAATGTCGTAAAATCTATTCGCAAGCGCACGAGTACCTGCTTCACCACCTATAATTTGATAAGGTGTTTTTTCTGGGGTTGGTGCTTGTTGTGGCTCTGGTTGTTTCGATTTTGAAAAAAATCGTTTAATCATCGTTTTTATCATCGTTAATTAGCAGTATGTAGCTGAACAAAGAGGTTGCTCGAATATGGACAAATATGCAGTTTTTGGAAATCCTATTAAACACTCAAAATCCCCTGCGATACATAAGCAATTTGCAACCTCATTAGGTGAACAAATAGATTATCAGGCAATATTAGCACCAATAGATGGCTTTAAAACAGCAGTGGCAGATTTTTTTTCTGCTGGTGGTCTTGGCGCGAATGTTACCATGCCCTTTAAAGAGCAAGCTTTTGAGCTAGTCGATGAGCGAACAGAGCTTGCCACTATTGTGGGAGCGGTTAATACTATTAAGTTATTAGATGATGGTCGCTTATTGGGTGATAACACTGACGGCGTGGGCTTTGTAAATGACTTACTCGCTAATAATGTAGCAATAGCAGGCAAGCGTATACTACTAATAGGTGCTGGTGGCGCTGCGCGTGGTGTTATATTGCCGTTACTTGCACAAAACCCAAGTGAAATAGTTATCGTAAACCGTACAGCATCAAAAGCTAAAGCGCTGGCGGAGTTGTTTACTGAATATGGCAAGATTACAGGTTATGGTTTTGACGATTTGCCTGTTAGTGATTACGCGTTAATTGTAAACTCTACATCAAGTAGTATGTTAGGCGAATTACCCGCACTTGCTGAAAAGCACCTTGATGGCTGTAATTGTGTTTATGATATGTTTTATTCTCTGCAAAACACGCTATTTATGCAATGGGCAAAGGATTATAAAGCTGATATTACCGTAATGGATGGTAGTGGCATGTTAGTGGGCCAAGCTGCTCAAGCATTTTATGTATGGCGAAATAAAATGCCAGAGATTCTCCCCGTTGTAAGCGTGTTAAAATCTGGAGAGCTAAAATGAATCAAGCCGTACAATTTATTGATCGTATAGATTATAATGAGAAAACTCAGCAACTGACGTTTTACGCACAAGTAAGTGGTCTAATGGTCGAGTGTATTATTGATATGCAAAGTTTAACTATTGCAGACATAGCTTCAGCGCAACATCACTTTGAGCTACGGCGTTTTGACTACGAAGAACTTGCCGAGCAATTAATCGAAGACGAAGAATATAACTCGACGGGTCAAGTGGCTATAAAGATGATAAGTTAATCTTCTACTAGGTACTCGTCTTTAAGTTCAACATAGTTAGTTGCAGATATTTTTAAAAAGCCAAGTTCTTGCTCTGTTAAAGGGCGGACTTGCTTTACAGGGCTACCCACATATAAAAAGCCAGACTCTAAACGCTTGTTAGGTGGCACTAATGAACCACCGCCAATAATTACATTATCTTCTACAATGACATTATCCATCACAATCGCGCCCATCCCCACCAAGATACGGTTTCCTAAACGACAGCCATGTAACATTACTTTATGACCGATTGTTACATCATCGCCAATAATAAGAGGGTAACCATCAGGATTGCTTTTACTTGCACGGGTTAGATGTAAAATGCTGCCATCCTGTACATTAGTGCGTTCACCAATACGTATATAATTAACGTCCCCACGGGCTGCTACTAAAGGCCATACACTACTGTCTTTGCCTAAAGTAATATCACCGACTAATACGGCTGAGTCATCAACATACACAGATTGATTAAAAGTAGGGGTAATTCCTTTATAAGAACGAATAGACATAAAGCACCTAATAAAAATGAGAGTAGTTGGACCAAATGATAGCAGTAGAGCCCATAAAATGGCCAGTCAGTATTCGTGTTGGTTACTAAACTAGCATTTTTGAGATGTTTAGCTCGTAAATCGAGCGAACAGTACTTTATTTCAAGTTTTCTTT
>NZ_JBQSVO010000043.1:0-26281 GCF_052376275.1 Pseudoalteromonas sp. AOP7-A1-14
AGGGATCAACACGACATAACCCAGCTCAGATGCTGTATTTGATAAAATGGCGGCAAATACCACCATAAAAGTAACTAAGCGTTTAGATGCCCCCATTACCATACCGCGCATGGCTGCTGATAATAGCCCTGAATGTTCAGCCACACTAACGCCAAGTAATGCAACTAACACAGTGCCAAGCGGTGCAAATCCTGTAAAGTTAGTAACTAAGCCTGTGACTATTTTTTGTAAGCCTTCAGCGCTTAATAAACTGACTACTTCAATTACACCATCAGGGTCGCGACCGGCGGCTCCTTCTGGGCGGGGATCTATAGCACTCAAACCCATCCAGTCAGCGAAACCACTAAATAAAACGATTGCTATGCAAAATAGTGCGAACAGCGTGATCGGATGGGGGAGCATATTCCCTAAAAACTCAACTGTAGCTAAAAATCGATTAAACCAACCACTACTTTGTTGTTCACTATTATTAGCTGAGCCTTGTGATTTTGACATACTATTCTCTATAATTTAAAAACCGACAATAAAGTATCATTATAAAGAGCATATTTCATGGGGTGGGCTTTAAAATAAATTAGTAATGTAACTAATTTATTACACGCTTATAGCGTCTAATAGTAATTTGATTAAAACAGTGGGTTAAATAACTCAATTACAAGTTACTTATAGTCAACAGTATAAATGAAGATAGCAATTGTAAGAATTGCGATAGGTCATATTTCGCACTTATTAGTGCGCTATATTCCTGTTGTAATAATAGAGCACTAACTTAATATGGTAGGGGCAATAAAAAACGGCCCTCTCTTTTGAAAGCCGTTATTTTCTATACTAGGTTAAGTTTTGGCTAAATGATGTTTAGTTTATTAAGGGCACTTTTTCAAGTTCTAAAGAAACAAAAAGCTGTTTACTATAAGTATTCTAGTGTTTTACTTAGGCTTGGTCTTTATTCTTATAGTGTTTATAAGGCTTCGCTTGCGATGTTACTAAGTTTTTTTAGAAAGTCGTCTTTGTGCTTTTCATGTTCATAATCAAGATGGTAAGTATTATGAAAGCCAAAACGCAGTACGACCCCACTGCCTTGCAAATAAACGGTGTACCCATCAACGTCTGAGTAAGCAGTGACTCCTTGATAATGCTTTCCCTCGGGGGTCTGCTCACCTTGTTGTATCACACGTTCATAAACAGCTAAAATTTGCTTATTATCAATTTCGTTTTTCATAATTTATCCTCGACCTTTCCTTACGTGTAAACGTGTAGAACAGTTTAACTTAAAATGTCGTTTTTATCATGGTGGTGCTTGAAAACTGATTAAACAAAATCGCGCAGGGTGGTTAATAAGTTAACACTTAAAACGCCTATCGAAGGCAAAATATTTTATTTTGATTGCTTAAGGTATTTAGAGGGATTGATTATACGCACTAGTGAGTTTTATTAGCTAAAATGCAACTTAAGACTTTTCAAAGTAAGCCCTAAGTTGCATGCTCAGTTTTGTTGTAGCAGAAATTAGCGAGCGTTGGTACTTTCAAAAATTTTGTCAGCAGATGCGGCCACAAAACCTGTGTAAATTTCACCATCAGGTTTATTGTAACGAAGTGCAAACTCGTAAAAGCAGCTTGGTACGGTCATTTTGCCATCGTTAAATGTAACTGCAAAGTCATCAGCAAGGGTTGATGATTGCTCAAGTAAGACTTCAGGTGAGCCTTTTACTTCACCACCTGATGTATTTAATTGAAATCCTGCATCTTTAAGCACTTGGTTCACCTCTTCGATATTTTCGAATTTAGCAAGCTCATTAATGTTTACAGTAAAGTGATTTGCACGATAACCCCACGCAGACATCCAAGCCGCGTATTCACTTTCGGCGAGTAGCTTCTTATACGTATCAGAACTTACTTGCCAGTGTGTTCCTGAATATAAAAAGTTATCAGCAGTTACGGCGTCTTCATCAATGCTTGCGACCATATCATTAACGATACTTTGTAATTCGGTTGAACACTTTTCTACGAGTAGCTCTGAGATAAATACTTTTGGTTGTGTGGTATCTGGATGCTCGTAATGCTTAGCGTAGAGTTTTTTTGCTTCAAAATGATATTCACCACACTCTTTATAACCGACGGCTAAAAAATGAGCTGCTAGTTTTTCAAGACCAATTTTTTCATGGTTAAAAGTACGTAGCGCAATGTGATCGTTTATTACGCCGTCTTTTTGCGTCGAGCCTAATAATTCATGAACCTTTACAGCCGAAGGCGTTACTTCAAGGTAATTTTGCCATAAATTGTCAAATAGTGTGTTTATATCGGTATGCATGTTTAATTCCTTAATATAAGGCTGCTAACACAGCCAATTAATTATTCAATAATTAAGCCCGGTGCAAGCTTTTCAGGCAAGTTAACTTTGTTAGCTTCAACAGAAGCAACGGGGTAAGCGCAGTAATCAGCAGCATAGTAGGCGCTGGCTCTATGGTTACCACTGGCACCAATACCGCCAAATGGAGCTGCACTTGAAGCACCAGTAATAGGGCGGTTCCAGTTAACAATACCGGCACGAATGCGCTTTAAAAAGTGGTCATAATCTTCGCTTTTGTCACTTAACAAACCTGCAGATAAACCAAATGAAGTGTTGTTTGCTTCATCAATGGCATTATCAAAGTCAGTGTAACGATAGACCTTAATTAATGGGCCAAAGTGCTCTTCATCAGGCATATGGGTGACATTGGTAACATCAATGATGCCTGGGCTGACGAAGCCGGTGTTTGCTTTTAAGTGTTTAAGTTCGACCAGCGATTGTGCACCTAGATCAAGCAGCTGCTGCTGTGCTGCAACCATGCCAAGTGCCGCTTTAGTACTTATCATTGCGCCCATAAATGGTTGCTCTGATGCGAAGCTGTCGTCTACTTTAATGTTTTTAGTCGCACTAATGAGCTTTTCTAAAATAGCATCGCCATTTTCTGACTTTTCAATAAACACGCGGCGTGCACAGGTGCAACGTTGGCCTGAAGTAATAAAGCCTGACTGAATTATATCGTGCACTGCAGCACTAATATCAGCAACACCTTTGATTACTAACGGGTTATTACCCCCCATTTCTAGAGCCAAAATTTTACCTGGGTGACCGGCAAATTGTTTATGCAATAAGTGCCCTGTATTTGAACTGCCAGTAAAAAATAGTCCGTCAATGTCTTGATGGCTAGCAAGCGCTTTCCCCGTTTCTACTTCACCTTGAACAAGGTTAATAACACCGGCAGGTAGACCCGCTTTTAACCAAAGAGCTAAAGTATATTCAGCAACATGCGGGGTGAGTTCTGATGGTTTAAATACCACGGTATTTCCCGCTAAAATTGCTGGCACAATATGACCGTTTGGTAAGTGACCCGGAAAGTTATAAGGACCAAAAATAGCAACTACACCATGGGGTTTATGGCGAATAAACGCTTTAGCACCAGGCATAGGATTTTCGGTGATGCCTGTGCGCTCATTATGTGCTTTAATCGAAATAGCTACTTTACCTGTCATAGCACCGACTTCGGTGCGGGTTTCCCAAATTGGCTTACCCGTTTCACTAGCGATAATGCTGGCAAATTCTTCGCTATTTTCTTTTAACTGACTAACAAAATTTTCAAGCACCGCAATACGCTCTTCAATTGGCGATTCTGCCCATGCAGTTTGTGCTTGTCGAGCTGACTCTATAGCTGTACCAACTTGTTCTGGGCTCGCAGTCTTACCTTGCCATACAATTTCGTTATTACTTGGGTTAAGTGAGCTAAAATCATGGCCAAGACCTGCTTGCCAAAGATTATTGATTAACTGTTTACCTTGATTTTCTACTGTCATTATAAATTCCTAACGTGGTGGTTACAGACGGAAGAACCGCGCTGCATCCCCTTGTTTTAATTTAAGTGCATCGGCTACATCTTTACTGATTATCAACGTATGTTTAGCATGGTTGTAGTGTGCATGCTTAGTAAAGGTGGCTCTAAAGTCATTTACGCCTTGATTACAAATAGCCAAGGTGTCTGAACTTTGCTGGTTGATATGATCAAGTTCACCGATGGTGATTGGACATACTAGCGATTCGCGAACGCTGCGAATATTTCCCAGTTTTGCTTCAACGGTAGGGCCTGCGTCAAATAAATCCACATAACCGCGATGCTCAAAGCCTTCTTTTTCAAGTAGTTTAAGAGCTGGCTTGGTTTTATCATGTACCTTACCAATTACCGCTTGAGCTTTTTTACTTAGCAAGTTGGCATAAATGGGGTATTTAGGCATCAGTTCGCTGATAAATACTTTATCGCCCAAGCCAACTAAGTGATCTGCTTGTGGGAATTCAATACTAAAAAAGTGTTCTTCAAGCCATTGCCAAAAAGGTGAATGGCCATTGTCGTCACTCACACCACGCATTTCAGCAATAATCGTATCGGCAAATCGCTCGCTGTGCTGCGCCATAAATAAAAAACGTGAGCGTGATAAAAAACGACCAGCTAGTCCTTTGCGGCTTTCTTCGCGTAAAAAGAGTGTGCAAATTTCCGAGCAACCAGTGTAGTCATTACACATGCTGAGGATATCAACGGTGTTATAGACATTCAAAGTCGGTGAATGATGTACTGTTTTACCTAAATGATAATGGTATAAAGGCACGTTCATACCTACGGCTGCCTCAATGGCAGTTGTACCGACTATTTTTCCGGTTTTACTATCTTCTAAAACAAATAAATAGGTTTCATCTTGTGGCTGATTAATGTCTTTTGCGAAGCTTCTTTCTGCACGCTCAATTTTCTGAAGCAATAAAGCATCATTCACAGGTAACGAGGTAAAACCATGACCTGATTCGATGGCTATTTGCTTAAGTGAAGCAAAGTCATTCGCGGTAATAGGACGTAATACTTGCATTTAATTATTTACTCCACTGGCGTACTGGTCGCACGCCATAAAGGGTTTAACCATTAACGACATCAGCGACTGCCTTTTCAAAGCGCGCTAGTCCTTCTGTAATATCACCATGTGGAATAACTAATGAAGGAGTGAAGCGAATTACATTTGTGCCGGCAACTAAACTCATTAAACCATGCTTAATGCCTGCAACTAAGAAATCTCGTGCACGACCATTGTATTTGTCGTTTAGTACAGCACCTAGTAATAGGCCTTTACCACGGATTTCACTAAATACGTTGTATTTTTCATTAATTGCAGCAAAACTATCGCGAAATAGTTGTTCACGCTCTTTAACGCCCGCAAGTACCTCTGGAGTATTAACGGTATCAAACGCCGCTTCTGCTACAGCACATGCTAGCGGGTTGCCGCCATATGTAGAACCATGTGTGCCTATTTTTAGATGTGAGGCTATCTCTGTAGTGGTGATCATTGCGCCAATAGGAAATCCGCCGCCAAGCGCTTTTGCGGTTGTTAAAATATCAGGTGTTACGCCTAATTCTTCATACGCGTAAAGTGAACCTGTACGACCTACACCGGTTTGTACTTCATCAAAAATGAGGAGCGCGTTATGTTTATCGCAAAGATCGCGTACACCTTTAATAAAATCACTTTGTGGTGAAATAATACCGCCTTCACCTTGGAGTGGTTCCATCATTACGGCACAAGTTTTATCGCTGATAAGCGCTTCAAATGCCGCAAGATCATTATAATCACAATGGTCGATAGCTTGTGGCTTAGGGCCAAAACCGTCTGAGTAAGCTGCTTGACCACCAACCGTTACAGTAAAAAAGGTACGGCCATGAAAACCTTTATTAAAGGCAATAATTTGGCTTTTATCTTCGCTATGGTTATCAATAGCAAAACGACGAGCTAATTTTAATGCTGCTTCGTTTGCTTCAGCCCCTGAGTTTGCAAAGTATACTTTGTTAGCGAATGTGGCATCAGTCATTTTTTTAGCTAAACGTAGTGCTGGCTCATTAGTCATTACATTTGATAGGTGCCAAATTTTTTCACCTTGCTCTTTCAATGCACCAACCAGTGCCGGGTGGCAATGGCCTAAACAGTTAACCGCAATACCACCTGCAAAGTCGATGAACTCTTTATCATTTTGATCCCATACGCGTGAGCCTTGACCTCGAACTGGGATCACTTCAGAAGGATTATAGTTTGGTACCATTACGTCGTTGAATAATTCTCTTGTTACTTGCATTGTTAACACCTAAATTTAATGAATATGAAAATAATAAAATTGCAAAATATTGCTTATTGAGAGATGCAATTTACTGATTTGAAAATTATTATTATTAATTACCCCCATTATCAGAGTTATGAGTGTAAATTTGTAGTGCTATTTTGTGAAAAATGACTAGAATAAAAGTCATATTGACTAGGTGGATTAGCAAAATGATAACTGAACAAGACGAAAAACTACTTTCTATACTGCGTACAAATGCGCGAGCCAGTGTTTCTGACTTAGCAAGAGCGCTTAACTTATCACGTTCAACGGTACAAAGCAGAATGCTTAAGCTTGAGGAATCAGGGGTTATTAAAGGCTATAGTGTTGATTATGGTGATGCCTATTTAAGCGCGATGGTGTCGGCGCATGTATCAATTAAGGTTGAACAAAAGTTGACCACTAAAACCAATGTAGAACTCAAACAAATTGATGCTATTTCTCAGCTTTATGCAATCAGTGGTGAGTTTGATTTAATTGCCGTAGTGCAGGCACAAAATCTAGAGCAGTTGAGCCATTTATTAGATGATATAGGTAACTTAGATGGGGTAGAGCGTACTACTTCCTCTGTGATTTTAGAGACCAAATTTAAACGTTAAAAGAGCTTTGTTGACAGCTTCTCCTTATTTTTACTAGTTTATTAAGGTTGCCTTTTCATTACGTTTAATGGATTGTATTACAAAAGTTGAAATAATTAATTAGGAACAATTTATGATTGAAAAATTACCGCAAAGTGATGGTGCTGTTATTGGTGTTGAAGTGTCGGGTAGTATTTCAGCAGCTGAAGAGGCACAGTGGGTTAAATATTTTGACGAGCTAATCGCAGAGCATGGGACCATAAATATTTTAGTTGTACTAGATGGTAAATTAAATATGGGTTTGGATGTCGCTTATGATGATTTAAAATGGACATTTAAACACTTAAAAAATATGAATAAGTTAGCAATTGTATCGCAAAGTAAAGTACTTGATTTGCTTGTCACACTCGATAGTCCTTTTGGGAAGTTAGTGGGTATTTCGGAGAAGCATTTTAAGTTAAATGAGCTAGAGAATGCATGGAGTTGGGTGAGAGAATAACTTAAGGAGCGCTTTATGCTCGATTTATCAGTTTTAACCTCTTTTTTTGGCTGGATGTCAGTAATAAATATTGTTTTTTTGGGGCTAGCTGGGAGCTTACTTATAGTACTAAATAAAAGTATAAGTAAATTGCACCGCAATATGTTTGGTATTACAGACTCAGATGTAAGAAAAGCTTATTTTAATTATCTGGCCAACTATAAAATTTTTGTATTTGTTTTTAACTTAGTACCATATATCACTTTAAAGATAATTAATTAGTTTCATCCAATGTTTAAGTGTACCTATTAGTTTTATGTTAACTATGTGGTACTTTTCGGATGATGGTTTTTTCAACTTCATCGAGTTTTATAACATAGGCGTTGCCGCCAATACCTTTAAACTCTTCATCAGTAAAGATAATTGTGTTGTCATCATAAAACGTAATAGCTTCTTTTTGAGTAACAATACCTAAATCTATGTGTGACACATCGGCTGAGAAAAACGCATCACCTTTGAAGTTTTCAAATAGCCAAATGCTAGTTGAATCAAGTAGTACTAGTTTTTTTCGATCGGGACTGAGCGCTGCTGAGGTGATCCAACAGAGTTTTTCTAGTGTGGTGCAAGTTTTAAATGAATCAACTAGTTCAGCGTCAAAGTTTGCTGCATGGTCACCTACTTTGTAAACATTAGTGATACCATTGAATGGCTTAGTGCGGTTCTTAGTAAATAAATATAGATTGCGACCAAAGGCTACGAAAGCCTCTAAATCAAAGTTGCGCTTGTCAGGCTCAACAGGGCTGCCATCAAGCTCAGGATAAGTAAATTTGATGATTTCCGCTTCAGTCGTATTACTTTTTATATCAATAGGATTTTCTATTTTATAAATAGTTAACCATTTACGTTCTTGTTTATTATTACCAAAATCCCCTAAAAAGAAATGGCCAAAATCGTTTTGGGTCATGTCTTCCCAATCAATATTCTTAGCATTAGAAACTAAAATTTCTTTTGATATTTGACCTTTATCGTCCAAACGATATAGTTTTGGATCATTGCCACCATCATTAATAGCCCAAAGATGGTTAAACTTATCAAGTTCAATGCCTGAGATTTCTTTTAGTTTGGGGGCAACCGACAGTTGTTTTTTACTGTAAAGAGTATAAATTGATTTGTCAACAGTAATTGAGCAAGTAATGATCAGTAAAACAATAAAGGTATATGCACTTTTTTTTAGCATGAATCTGCAATATAAATTTAATATGTTGTTATTATTACTTAAATTCCTCGCTATTGCTATACTCAGGGTGGTGTTTTCTATCAAACTGCCAGATTCCAGTGCCCGTTGCTGCGATGTTATTTACATTTCCTTGTAGTACCTTACAACCAACATTTACAGAAGATTCAGGGCGGCTGACTAAGTAGCCTTGTACGCTAGTAATCCCCATTTTTTTTACTAATTCAAACTGTGCGAGCTCCTCAACACCTTCAGCAACAATTTTTAAGCCTAACTGATTCCCAAGCTCACTTATTGAGTTGAGTATTTTATGATACTTTGGATTTTCGTTAGCTTGTTTTATAAACAAGCGATCAACTTTTATTACATCAATAGGTAAGTCAGCCAAAGTGCTAAGAGAACTAAAGCCTGTGCCAAAGTCATCAATTGCGATAGTAACACCTTCAGCTCTGAGCTTTTCTAGCTCATCAATAATATTGTCGCTTGCGGTTATTAAAGTCGACTCGGTAATTTCCAGCATCAAAGAATGTGCAGGTAAGCCGGTTTTTTTTAGTTTACTCATAATCCACTGGAAAATAGGGCGGTGTTTTAGTTGAATACCGGAGACGTTAACGGATATTCTAACCTTACGCATACCTGCATTATGCCATGCCGACATTTGGCGGCATGACTCAAGCATTATCCAATCACCTAGTTCCAAAATTAAATTGGATTCTTCAGCGATAGGGATAAATTCATCCGGTGATATTAACCCTTCAATAGGGTGCTCCCAACGTGCTAGTGCTTCAAAATAGTCGATAGCGCAGTCTTCAACGTGAACAATAGGTTGAAATGATAGGTGGAGACTTTGGCATGCAGTAGCAAGTCTAAGCTCTTCAAGTAAGTAATGATAGCGACGCATTTGATTACCCATCTCGGGTGAATAAACTTTGAATATCCCCCGACCATCGGTTTTAGCGCGGTACATTGCCACATCAGCCATTTGCAGCAGTGCTTGCGGAGTAGCTGCACTATCAGGGTATGTCGCAATACCGACACTGGCGCTAATTTTAATTAGTTTATTACCAAGAATAAAGTCGCGTTCTATTTCACTTAACACATTCTGGGCAATATCAAGGGTTTTATTAGGGTTATCGATAGTTTCAATAAATAAAGAAAACTCGTCACCACCAAGGCGCGCTAGATTTTGCTCAAGTAAGATATTTGGATTAATATCACTGAGTTTGTGGTGACGTAAAACCCCTGCTAAACGCTCCGCTACTTGAATTAATACTTCATCACCGAAGCTGTGCCCGAATGAATCGTTAACTTGTTTAAAGCCGTCTAAATCAATAAACAGTAAAGCACAATGTTTCTTTTCTAACTCAGCATTGGCTAGCTGTCGCTCGAGATGTTCAATATAAGCATGGCGGTCAATTAATCGTGTTAGTTTATCTTGGCTAATGCTGGTTTGCGCTTTGCGAGTGTAATTAACTATGTGTTTATTTAACTCATTAACCATATGATTTAAATTAGTAATACTATCAGTATTAGCTAACTTGGGCAGGGTGATATTGAGTTTACTTAATAAGGACTCTATATCCGTTGAAAGGCTATTGATAGCACGATAATTTTGGTGTGTTTTACGCTTAACAGAGACCAACCAAGTACATAGTAAACCAACTAAAATGAGTAAAATCATATTTGCGGGTGAGAACAAGGTTAGTTTGACCAAAGTAGATGCTTTTGCAGCTATATAATTGTCTTCTGTAGATCTAACTGCTAAGTAGGCGCCAGTCTTTTTTTCTATCAGAAAGTGGCCACTTAAAATAGGGTTATACCAAGGCGGGGATCGTAATACAGTGCCTTCAACAGGAAATTCTATTAGTTCAATGGAAGGCTGTTTTGAATCAACCGTATTAATTTGTTTGGTTAATAAAACATTAAGGCCGTAGCAAAAAATGATAATGCCTATCAAAATGATACTCAATGATCGGAAAAGTGTTTTCATGTAATAAACCAGTTAGTTGCCGTTTATAATTTTCACTAGGCATGGCAAATTTCAATAGTATATAGTGTGTAAGTACAGCAAACAAAACATTTTTTTAACAAGTATCTTAAGTATGTAATGGAATCACTTGGGCTTGAGTATAAATAAGGGCCGTATAGACTTATTACTCCACTTAGATTTACTTTTCAGGGAATTACAACTCGATTTTAGGGGAATATATCATTTAGGTTAGGTACCTCAATATCGACATCAAATGAACTCAGAAGCTCGTATACATATAGTTGTGAAGTGAGGCAAAATGTCATTAGTAAGATTCATCAAATAAGATAATGCAAGAAGTAAAAAGCACTCCAATAAGATAGTTTTTTCGGACAAACCTAGCTGTAATGAAACGATAGGAAGTGCAAATAAATACAGCTAAAGCCTATGAATAATAAAACTGATGGGTACTAGAGCAAGTGGTTTTATTTATGAACTCCCTAGCGATTCACTTTCTTCTGTTTATAAAAGTGCGTTAAACTGGTGCCATGTTTATTAATTGATTTAACTAAGTAATGCGTAATTATAATATGGATGTTATTCGAGGCATAGCAGTGCTTGGTTTAATGTATATGAATATCCTGCATTTTGGTGTTTTTGAGTTGGGTTATGTTGGCTTGGCTACCCCACCTACTTCAGATAAATGGTTACATTGGATAAGTCTAACTTTTATGGATGGCCGATTTCGCAGCTTATTTTGCTTATTGTTTGGTGCCGGGCTTTATATTTCTTTCCAAAAGTACCAATCTTTTACGCTGCAAAAAAGTCGACTTTTTTGGCTAGGAATTTTTGGGCTTTTGCACGGCTTTTTATTGTGGGCTGGCGATATTTTATTTATGTATGCAGTCAGTGGCTGGTTTTGCCTGCGGTATTTAGAAGTAGATGACCAAACATTAATTGAACGCATTAAAGCTTTTTTAAGTATATCGGCGTTAGTTACGTTTATAGCCATGATGGGACCAGAAAATGAGCTTTTTTATCGAGATTCAGAAGCTTTTTTAAGTATATATAATGAAAGTTTTAACAATTTAAATGGCCACTTTTTTAACAATACGATTAACTTTTTAATTATGTTGTTTGCATTACCCATCATTATTCTTTGGCAAACGGCAGGGTTGATGCTGATTGGCATGGTGCTTTATAAACGTAAGGTGTTTGAGCGGGGCTTAAGCCAACCGTATTTACTTTGGGTAAGCCTTGTAGCTGCGAGCTTTACAACGTTTAGACTTATCATTTCGGGCTTAAATAATCAGTGGGCATTTTCCTTGCGAGAACCGGTGAATTTTTTTGCTGCGGCTTGTGTAGCGATTTTATACATTCATATATTAGTGCGAATATGCGTAAACCGCCAAGCAGTTTTAGTGTCATTACAACGCGTTGGTCGTCTTGCTTTTAGTTGTTATATTTTACAAACGTTGATTATGCTTTTGTTGTTCAAATGGCTATTTTCTGAGTGGATCATTACTTTTAATCGTGTAGATTACTTTTTAGTGGCTACTATCGGCGTGATAGTGCAACTGATTGGTTGCCATATTTATTTGCGCTACTTTAACCAAGGCCCACTTGAATGGTGTTGGCGTAAATTAGTACGAGCTTAATTTCATCCCTTCACATTTTTTTGTTAATACTTATTGGCGTGAATAGTTCTAAATTGTCATAAAAATTTTTAATTGAGGGCGCATTATAAATCTCAGTAGTTTAAACTAACGCCTTTTAGAATTAATGTTGAAACTAGCCATGACAGACTTAAAGCGATTAAATAAATTTATTAGCGATACTGGTTTTTGTTCTAGACGCGAAGCGGATAAATATATTGAAAATGGTCGTGTAACGGTTAATGGCATTCGCCCTGAAATGGGTGTGAAAGTAACTGATTCTGACCATGTGTTAATTGATGGTCGGCCACTAAAAGCGGTGCCTAAACGCGCTTATATCGCATATAACAAGCCAATTGGTATAACGTGTACGACAGAACGAAAAATCCAAAGTAATATTGTTAAAGCAGTCAACTACCCAGATCGTATTTTCCCCATTGGTCGCTTAGACCGTCCTTCTGAAGGGCTAATATTTTTAACCAATGAAGGTGATATTGTTAATAAAATATTGCGAGCTGGAAATAACCACGAAAAAGAATATGTAGTGACCGTTGATAAGCCTCTTAATCGCCAGTTTGTTAATAAAATGGCGGGTGGTTTGCCGATTTTAGACACGGTTACTAAAAAGTGTAAAGTGACTCAAACGGCTCCTCAGCAATTCACCATTGTGCTGACTCAAGGGTTAAATCGTCAAATTCGCAGAATGTGCGAATACCTAGGTTATGAAGTCGTCACTCTTAAACGTACACGCATTATGAACGTTACGCTTAAAGGTTTAAAAGTGGGGCAATGGCGTCACTTAACTGCTCAAGAAATGGCTGTGATAAATGATTCAATTACTGATTCAGGTAAAACAGAAGAACACTCAGTTGATGAGAGCAAGCAGCTATTAAATAACCCGGTAAAACAACCGACAAAAGGTAAAAAGCGTGACTTTCAACAGCATGTTAAAAAGGGGCGTTTTGAGGCAAAAAAAGAGGACCCAAATAGTAGCCGTCGTCGTAGTACCAAACGCACAGGTACATTGAGCTTAAAAAAGTGATTTTCAGCTTGTTTTTATATGCAGCTTCAGCAGTATTCTTTATAAGGGATCGTGCTAGTTATCGTAAATTTACCAGCTAATTATAAATAGATCATTATTAACCCTTAACAAAGTTATTAAGCGTTTAAAATATAAAACAGTAAGCTGATACCCGGTAAGTGTTTAGCTGTATTAAAGTAAATTATACAGCAGGGGATTTAGTTACTTAAAACGATTACTCTAAATCCAAGCAATTTTAAACCGAATTTGGTCTCCCTAATGAAAAACCAGGTAGCATAATATTTAATCAAGGAGCACTCATTGAGCTCCTTGATAATATATAACTTTAATTACTTTGCTTTTTTTGCACGTCAATCTTAAACAGTACGGTGTAAAGCACGGGTACGACAATTAATGTAAGTACCGTGGCGAAGCCTAAACCAAACATAATAGTCACCGCCATTGATTGAAAGAACACATCAAATAGTAGTGGGATCATGCCTAAAATAGTGGTGATTGCCGCCATACCCACTGGGCGTACACGGCTTATACCAGAGTCAAGTACGGCATTAAACGGCTCTTTACCACTTTTTAGTTCAATGTTTATTTGGTCAACTAATACAATACCATTTTTAATCAGCATACCACTTAAGCTTAATAACCCTAGCAGTGCCATAAAGCTAAATGCGGCATTCATTAATAATAATCCTGCCGTAACGCCGATGATCGCAAGCGGTACAGTTGCCCAAATGACTAAGGGTTGTTTTACGGAGTTAAACAGTAATACGGTAATTATGAACATAGCTAAATAGCCAAGAGGTAATGAGCCAAAAATAGCTTTTTGTGCTTTATGTGATGATTCAAATTCGCCGCCCCATTGTAGCTCGTAACCATGGGGAAGTTTGATTGCTTCAATATCATCACGAATGCGGGCAAATAGTTTTGCTGGGGTTTCATCACCTATAACATCATGATCAGCCATAACGGTAATGGTGCGTTTGCGGTCACGGCGCATTATTAGGCTATCTTCCCACTCTACTACAAAATCATCTACTACTTGAGTTATTGGCACAAATAGATCGAGTACTGGGCTGTAAATTTGTAGGTCGCGTAGGCTTTCTGCATTAAGACGCTCCTCAGCAGGAGAGCGGGCTATAATAGGTAAAAGCTGGGTGCCATCTTTATAAGTACCCACTTTTTTTCCTGATAAACTAGTTAGTAATAACTGATCAAGATCCGTTTTACTAATCCCTAAACGTCGTGCTTTTTGTTCATTAAATTGTGGGCGAATAAGTTTAGAGCGCACACGCCAATCATCACGTACATTAAATGCACCAGAATCTTTACTGAGAATATCTTTGGCTTGTTTTGCAAGTTGGCGAAGAACAATAGGATCTGCGCCTGAAAAACGAGCTTCAATTTTAGCATCCGTTGAGGGGCCAATTTCCATACGCTTTATTTTCAGTTTTGCATCAAGTACATGGCTGTTCTCATACTCACGTACTTTGGCTATCATAGAAGTTACAGCGTTGCGATCTTTTACTCGTATGATTAACTGCCCATACGCCGGATATGATTTTTCGGGGGCATATGTCAACATAAAACGGGGAGCGCCTTGGCCAACGGTTGAGGTTATTTCTTTTACTAGTGGATCTTTTTGCAAAAATGTTTCAAGTTTAGCAACACCATCTAGCGTGGTATGAATATCAGCGCCTTGTACGTGCCAATAATCCACATAGAACATCGGGGTGTTGGACGCAGGAAAAAATGATTGTTTGATGAATTTAAAGCCAAATACAGAGCTTGCCAGCAATACGACCATTAGCACTAATGTAGTTTTACGAAAACGCAGCGCACTAGCTAGTAAGCTTTTATAAATGTTAAAAATAGCACCTTGGTATGGGTCGTCATCGCGGCCTTGTTCATTCAGCTCAGATTGTTTAAACATCAAGTCAGCAAAAAATGGGGTCAGTGTTATTGCTATAATCCAGCTTAATAATAACGATATAAACAGTACCCAAAATAAGCTGCCAGCAAACTCGCCACTGGCATCAGAGCTTAAACCAATAGGCGCAAAAGCAGTAATAGCAATAACTGTTGCCCCTAATAGCGGCCACTTAGTTTGTTCTACAATGTTAACGGCGGCTTTAATTTTGCTTTGACCACGCTTTAAATTTATTAAAATGCCTTCGGTGACCACAATGGCGTTATCAACTAACATACCTAAAGCAATGATTAGCGCCCCTAAGGAAATTCGCTGTAAATCAATGGCAAACAGCTTCATAAATATAAACGTACCTAATACGGTCAGTAACAAAATGGCACCAATTAATACTCCACTTTTAAAGCCCATAAATACTAATAGCACGATTATTACAATGGCCACCGCTTCAAGTAAGCTAACAATAAATCCACTCACGGACTTTTCAACTTCATTAGGCTGATTATAAACGGTGTTTATTTTCATGCCATGCGGACGCTGATACTCCATAGAAGCTAGGTGTGCTTCTATGTTTTTACCGACATCAACAACATTAACACCGCTACTAAATGATATGCCGACAAGTAGCGCTTGTTGTTGGTTAAAACGTATGACATTACTGGGTACTTCTGCGTATTCGCGATAAACCGTTGCTACATCACCTAAATAAATCAGTTCATTAGCGCCGGACTTGGAAATAAGTAAATTTTCGAGTTCTTTTACATCGTTAAATTCACCGGTTGGGTGCAGACGAATAGACTCATCACCTACACGCACTTTCCCGGCATTTGATACGGTATTTTGAGATTGCAGTAATTGATAAATATGGTTAGGTGCAATCCCTAACTGGGCAAGTTTTCGGGTGGATATTTCAACCATAACTTGTGCTTGTTGTTCGCCGGCTATAACGACTTTACTCACGCCATCAACTAATACTAGTTCACGTTTTAAAAAATCAACGTAATCTTTTAACTGATCATACGAATAGCCATCGCCAGTTACCGCATATGTAACGCCGTATACATCACCAAAATCATCCATAACTTGACTTGGGTAAACACCGCTGGGTAATGATGAGGCCTCATCATTAATTTTTCGGCGTAACTCATCCCAAATTTGGCGTAAGTCTTGTTTGCGGTAATTGCTTTTCATCTCGACGGTAATTTGTGACTTACCGGGCGAGGAAATGCTAGTAACATAATCAACATACGGCAGCTGCTGTATGGCATTTTCGATGGGGAAGGTGACTTCTTCTTCCACTTGCTGAGGTGATGCGCCTGGATACAGGGTGATCACCATAGCTTTTTTTAGTGTAAATTCAGGATCTTCGAGTTGTCCTAAACCTAAGTAAGAAACCACACCGCCAATTAATAGAAGCAGTGCGGCCATCCAACTGATGACCTTTCTTTTTATAGCCAGTTCAGCAATGGTCATATTATAAGCCTCGCTCTTTTTGCCAAGGGCGAACTTCCATGCCTTCTTTTAGGGAGTGCACACCGGCTGCAACGACGGTTTGGCCTTTTTTGATCCCCGTAATAACTTCAATGCCATTACGGTGTAGTTGACCTACTTCGACTGCTTGTTTGGTCACTTTTCCAGTGCCGGTATCGTATAACCATACATAGCTGTTGTTATCGGTTGGTTCTGTCGGTACTGAGAATACCGCTTCAACGGGCAGTAATGCATAATTTGATTGTGAGTGAGTAATTTTACTTAAATCAATATCAACGCGACCGGTCATACCAGCGAGTAGGTTAAAATCTTCAGGCACAGGCAGTGAAAAAACAACCTTATAAGAGAGCGTAATAGGGTCTGCTTGAGTGTCAAACTCTTTAATATTCAATGTGTAGCTTTTTTGAGGAAAGCCATCAAATACCACAGTTGGTTGATAGTTTACGTCTTTATCAATACGGGCAATGAGTTTTTCAGGTACTTGGATGACGACATCCATTAAATCTCGGGTTTCAAGGCGTAATATATCTTGTTTAGCTTGAACACTTTCAAAGTTTTTAACAAATACTTTTGCTACTGTACCTGAAAATGGTGCGCGTAGTTCACTGTTATTTAAATTAGTTTTTGCAATTTTTAAAGCTGACTCTGCTACTTGCTTATTAGCCAATGCTTGGTCGAGTTCTGATTGACTTGTAATTGATTTATTGTATAACTTTTGTATACGCTTAAGCTGTGAATTAGCCAGTTCGAAACGTGCTTTGCGCTCATCATATTGCAACTGAAAATCTTCAGGGTCTAATTTGGCAAGCAATTGGTTTTTTTCAACATGTTGACCGGCTAACGCTGGAAATTTAATTAACTCACCGCTAACTCTAAATGCAATATATGAGCCTTGGTTAGCAACCACCTCTGCAGGGAAACTCCGAATGCTTACATCAGAATCACTGCCAATTTCAAATAGCTTTACAGGGCGTACATCTTGTTGTTCTGCTTCTTTTGATGGCTGTTCTTTACAAGCTAGTAAAGTTAGCATTAGTGCTGAAAGTAGTAATACTTGCACTTGTTTCATGGTCTTCTCCGCGGCAATGAAGCAATTAATTAGATGCAGCTTACGCTGCTAAGATATAAAATAAAAATTATTAAATTTTAAAAACATAATAAATTAAATTTATATAGTGGTGATGAATGAAATTGAATCATTTAGTTATATTAGATGCAATTGTACAGAATAATAGTTTAAGTGCTGCTGCAGATAAACTGCATAAAAGCCAGCCTGCACTGACTATTGCTATTAAAAATTTAGAGTCTGAATTGGGCTTTGCATTACTAGATCGCAGTCAGTATCGGCTAACACTCACAGAAAAAGGGCGAATATTCTACCGTGAGGCTAAATTACTTTTATCGGCCAATAGTGAACTGTCTTTACTCGCAAAAGAGCTTGCTCTAGGAAATGAAGCACAGTACAAAATTTGTTATGAGCAACTTTGTCATGTTAGCGATTACAATGAGGTGATAAGTCGCACTTTTAAACAATTCCCAAGTACTGAATTTAGCGTTACTAGTGGAAAGCGCTTTGTATCTTTAGAACAAGTAAATAAAGGCGAAGCTGATTTAGGTATTGGTCCATGGTTTGATTTATTTCACGCGACAGGAGATCTTGAAAGTTTACCAATAGGGCAGTTTGATATAGGTTTGGTTAGTGCGCCTGACATTGTGCCTGCAACAGTTAGTTATGCTGAGCTACAAAACTACCCATGTTTGGCGATGTTTGAAAGTGACTTAAGTTTTGATAGCGATCGGCTGTCGTATTCAAAAGGCACAGCGGTGATGAAAATAGATGATATTGCGAGTTTAAAGTCATTTTTGTTATCAGGTGCGGGTTGGGCAATGATAAGCTTGGCCCACTGCCAACAAGAGATTGCCAATGGTCAATTGCAGCATATTAAAATAAGCGATAGAGAACACCAATTTGGCGCGCAAATTCGGGTTTTTCGTAATCACTCAGTTCACCATGGTCCTGTAGCTAGGACTGTTTGGGCGCAGTTTAAACAGTTAAGTGAAGCATTCAAAGTGAGCAATATTAATGCATGAAGCAATTGATAAATTAAGCGAACATGCCATACAACAGGTAACAAAAGAGCAAGCTATTTACACTGTTATTGCCCATATACCCAAAGGTAAAGTGGCAAATTATGGGCAAGTTGCACGCTTAGCGGGTTATGCGAGCAATGCTCGGCTTGTCGGTCGTTTATTAAAAATAATGCCGAATGACTCAACTATTCCTTGGCATCGAGTTGTTAATAGCCAAGGTAAGTTGTCGTTCGAAATAGACAGTGATAAATACCAGCAGCAGCGGGAAAAGTTGATTGCTGAAGGCGTGCTGTTTAAAAAAGATAAAATTAATATGCGTCAATATCGCTGGCAATAAACAGTAATGGCTAAGTTTTAACTAAAAGACATACTGGCGAATGGATATAAAATGGCAAAAACAACCCATTAGTACAAATATATGCCATACCGCATGACTGTAATGGCGTGTTTTAGCACTGTAAAAAAACGTTCCTACGCTGTATGCAATACCGCCTGCTAATAACCACCACAACGCATTAGGCTCTACGTGTAAATAAAGCGGGTATACCAGTGCTAGCGCAAACCAACCCATTAATAAATACGTAGCTAAAGATACTTTTTTATTGCCATTTTTAACTAACAACTTATACATTACGCCCCCTAATGCCAGCGTCCAAATAAAGACCAGTGCACCAATAGCCCAAGGGCCAGACAATGA
The DNA here is from genome assembly GCF_052376275.1 of Pseudoalteromonas sp. AOP7-A1-14. Classification (NCBI taxonomy): domain Bacteria; kingdom Pseudomonadati; phylum Pseudomonadota; class Gammaproteobacteria; order Alteromonadales; family Pseudoalteromonadaceae; genus Pseudoalteromonas; species Pseudoalteromonas sp. AOP7-A1-14. The sequence continues at coordinate 19,319 of NZ_JBQSVO010000043.1, forward strand.
AATAACTAAATAAGGGGTGTAAGTGCCTGCAATTAAGATATAAATTGCACAGTGATCGCACTTTTTATAAATTGCCCTAAGACTCGCACGCGTACTAGAATGATATAAAGTTGACGCACTAAATAGCAATAAAATACTCGAACCGTATATAACTGCACTCGCAAGTGCGAAACCAGTATTTGCTTTAGTGGTTAGATCCCATAATACATAAAATGCAAATAACACCCCAAAGCCATGTGTAATAACATTAAGTTGCTCTTCTTGTCGGGAGTAATCAAGTTCGACTGACATTTAAGTTTTCCAAATACTTCATCATTTAATAAGGTTCAGTGTACAAGTGTACGCTGAAATTATCAACGCTGTTTTTGTTACTAAAAAATGGTCAATTATATAATTTTAAACTGATTAAATTAATCACATTAGAACATAGGCTTAAAATCAAAATATTGCTTGGCACAAACTTTGAGTAAGTATTTAAGTAATAGCGAGTAACTGACTTTTTGAGATAAATAACTCCGTTTCATAAAGTACCAAAAAAAGCAGTAATAAAGAACTTTGTGTTATATGTTGATCGACTTGATTGCTGCTGCCGTAACCTACTGCAGAGTTAATTAATGATGTAGGCTTTATGAAACGTGCAATTTTTCCAGTGCCAGTGTTTATATTACCAGGAGGGTATACCCGACTGAGAATTTTTGAGCAGCGGTATTTATCAATGGTTAAGCAATCACTGCGTGAAAATACCGGTTTTGTATTGTGTGCATACCAGCATGAAACGGTTCAAAACATCAGCAATACAGGGTGTTTGGTCAATATTATAGATTTTGATCTGGATAAAAATGGCCAACTATTGATTGATATAAATGCAGAGTCTAGCGTGGCAATCAGCGATGTATACCAAGACGAAAGTGAGCTGAGGCAAGGGCGTGTTGAGTATGTGTTACTGCCAGATTGGTACACTAAAACCCCTATTAGTGATGCTGATAAATTATTAAGCACTAAACTCAGTGATATGTTTTCCAGTAATCTTGAACTTACTGAGCTTTATAAAGAGACTCAGTTTGACAATATAGCTTGGGTTGCAGCTCGTTGGCTTGAGATTTTACCTATTTCTATTGAGAAAAAACAGCAACTTGCATTTAAATCAAACTTTGAAAACTTACTGAACTTCCTCCATACTTTAGTTAATAACGAACTTACTAATTAAGTTTGATCTTTTCTGTTTAGTACAACGTATGTAATACAATGATGGAAAAAGGATAAATTATGATGGTAAGTCAACAACTTCATTCGGGTTGTAAACCTAACAAAGGTAATTACACTGCCATGCCAGAAACGCCGAGCAAAGAGCTTGCTGAGGCATTATTTGCCGTTGCGAATAGCCGTGATAAACGTGCATTTGCGTTTTTATTCGAATATTTCTCACCGAGAATTAAACGTTTCGGAATTAAACAATTTAATAACGAAACACAAGCTATGGAACTTGTGCAAGAAACGCTCACCTCAGTATGGCGTAAGGCACACTTATACAATTATGAGAAAGGTGCAGCAACGACATGGACATATACGGTAATGCGTAATGCGTCTTTTGATATGCTTAGAAAGATGAAGAGCAACAAAGAAGACAATTTGAGCGAAGACATTTGGCCGTTAGTAGACGAAGCCGCAGCAGAGCATCATCAGTTTTCTGATCATTTAGAAGATAAACAAATTAAACGCTATCTAGATAAGTTACCACAAGCACAGCGTGATGTGGTGCGAGGCGTTTATTTTCAAGATATGTCGCAAGAACAACTTGCAGAACAGCTTGATATTCCCGTAGGCACAGTGAAGTCTCGTCTTCGCCTTGCCTTGCAGAAGTTACGCAATGAAATGGGGGATAGCCATGATTAAGCACCATCCAAACAACGAGTTATTAGTAAAATACAGTGCTGGAGAATTACCAGTAACGTTGAGTCTCGCTGTAGCTATACATGTTGATATGTGTCCAGTTTGTCAGAATAAAGTAGCTGAGATCGAGGCACTAAATGCATATAAAGCTTTTACTGAAATTGATGAACTTACAGGTGAAAACTCGATTCAGAGCTCAAGTGCAAGCTTCAATCAAGGCGACCTTGGAGCTAAAAGCAATGACCTTATTGATTTTGCGATGCTCAGCGCTATTACTGAAGATGAAAGTATTGATGAAGTTTATCAGCAGCCACCAGTGACAGTGCAAGTTCAACAAAAAAATTACACTTTACCCCGTGCTCTGACTCGTTTAGGACATAGTAAATTTTTACAAATCGGAAAATTGTCTCGTTCTCGTATTGACCTTGATGATGGCCCATTAAGAGCTAGTATGTTGCACATTGATAGCGATGGCGAAATTCCTGAGCACACCCACACGGGTTTCGAAGTCACCTTATTACTCGATGGTGAGTTTAGCGACCAGTTCGGTCACTACGTCCCTGGTGACTTTATGATGCTTGATGGTACTCATCAACATTCACCACAAACAAAAAATGGTTGCTTATGCTTTACCGTGGTCAGTAGTGCACTACACTTTAATAAAGGGCTAAGTAAATTGCTCAATCCTATCGGTAACCTCATTTACTAGGAATATTATGCAACAGTCGAGTATTAAAATTGGTATTAGTGCATGCCTTGCTGGTGAAAAAGTGCGCTTTGATAGCGGCCATAAAAAGTCTAACTTTTGTATGGACGAATTGGCAAAACATGTTGATTACAAGAGGTTTTGTCCTGAAGTGGCTGTAGGGCTTCCCATTCCAAGGCCAACTATTAGGCAGGTAAAAGTGGGTGATACAATTAAAGTGTGCCGGCCCGATGGCACCGGTGATGTTGGCCCTAAGCTAACCGAGTACGGAAAAAAAATTGCTACAGAGCAGACACGTGAACTCAGTGGCTTTGTTTTTTGTGCTAAAAGCCCAAGTTGCGGCATGGAACGTATTAAAATATACAATGAAGCTGGTACGGGTAATACCTCAGAAGGTGTGGGTTTTTTTGCTGAACAAATAATGGCACATAACCCATTATTACCTTGTGAAGAAAATGGCCGATTAAACGATATGCACTTACGTGAAAATTTTGTAATGCGCGTATTTGCCTACAAGCATTGGCAAGACTTAATATTAGAGCCGCTTACGGTACATCGACTAACGCAATTCCACGCGCGTTATAAATACTTGCTGATGGCACATAATTATCAGGCATACCGTAAGCTGGGTAATTTATTAGGTACTTACGAAAGTGATGATATCACTAGCCTAGCAGATGAATATATCAGCGGCTTGATGAGTGCCCTTAAAAAGCCCGCATCTCGTAAAAATCACAGCAACACATTAATGCACTTACAGGGCTACTTTAAAAAAGACCTGTCAAAAGTTGAAAAACAAGAATTGCGTGATGCCATTGACGAATATCGCGAAGGGTTATTGCCGCTTTATGTGCCTTTAACCTTGTTAAAACATCATTTAAAAGTCCACCCAAACGAATACTTAGCTAAGCAAGTGTACTTTGACCCTTACCCTAACGAACTAAAACTACGCTACGGAATTTAATGAAAACGGTATTTTGGTTTAGGCGCGATCTGCGCCTTTTTAACAACATCGCTTTATATCAAGCAATAGAAAGTGGCTGTAAAGACGCGATTTTTTTTATAACTGCCAAGCAGTGGCTACAACACCATGTTGCTGATATACAGATCGATTTATTAAAACGTCGCTTAGTGTTTCTTGGTAAGTTACTTGCTGAAAATGGTATTCAATTATATATTATTGACGCTAGCGATTATAGTGGTTCGTGCCAAGCATTGATTGATTTTTGCAAACAACATAAAACTGAACATGTTTACGCAAATAAAGAATATGAAGTTAATGAAGTCGCACGTGATGCGCAGTTTTTAACACTTGCAGATGAACACAATATACACGTGTATTTATTTGATGGTGATGTAATTGCAAGGCCGGGTACTGTCGTGACTCACAGTGGTGAAATGTATAAAGTGTTTACGCCGTTTAAAAATGCGTGGCTTAAACAGTATCAAGATACGCACTTTTATTTTCAGGCCCCGCCAGAGTTCCCGAGTGCAGTTACTTGGCAAGCTCCAAGTTTACTTGATACAAACAGCAGCTCAGAAAAATGGCCGGTTGATGATGAAACTCTAAGCCACGTTATTGAGCGGTTTATTGATACTAAATTGGGAAACTATAAAGAAACGCGAGATCTCCCAGCCATAAAGGGCACCTCTGGATTAAGCCCTTATTTAGCACTGGGGATTGTTAGTGTGCAACAATTATTGGCATGCATTCAACTTGTTCATATCGATGTACTAAAGAGCGCTAAAAGCAATCTGTTTACTTGGGTTAACGAGTTGATTTGGCGTGAGTTTTATCGCCATTTAATCGTTGCGTATCCTAAGCTATGTAAAGGCTTTAATTTTAATGAAAAATACAACGGTCTTAATTGGCGTGATGATAAAGACGATTTTAAAGCGTGGTGTGAGGGTAAAACAGGCTACCCATTAGTTGATGCAGCTATGCGCCAATTACTTGAAACAGGCTGGATGCACAATCGGTTAAGAATGGTTGTAGCAAGCTTTTTAACAAAGCATTTATTAATTGATTGGCGCAAAGGCGAGCAGTTTTTTATTGAGCATCTTATTGATGGTGACTTAGCGTCTAACAATGGTGGTTGGCAATGGGCGGCGAGCACAGGCTGTGATGCCCAGCCTTACTTTCGAATATTTAATCCTATAACGCAAAGCGAGCGATTTGATCCTAAAGGGGAGTTTATTCGTAAGTATATTCCAGAGCTTGCTGATATTCCCGACAAAAAAATTCACTTCCCGCATGATTATCTTTCTAAAAGTGAGTCGGTTAAAAATAATTATTGGCCAGCCATTGTTGATCATAAAGCGGCTCGTCAAAGAGCGCTTGATACGTTTAAAGCTCATTAAAGGGATTTTGAAGGGGGTTATATGCATGATGTAGACAAGTTTATTGCTATTTATCAGCAGCTAAATAAACGTAATTTAGCGCTGTTGGATGATATTTATCATTCAGATATACGTTTTACAGATCCTTTGCATGAGGTAAAAGGGCTTGCAAACTTACATGTCTATTTTGCTAATTTATATAGTAATGTTACTGAATGTCACTTTGATATAGCAGACAGCTTTACCAGTGATGACCACGCCTTTGTTTATTGGACTATGGTTTATCGTCACCCGAAACTTGCAGGGCATAAAAAAATAGTAGTAAACGGACATAGCCATCTTGTTTTTGAAAAGAGTAAAATTATTAGCCACCGCGACTATTTCGATGTTGGCTCGCTTTTATATCGCCATATACCAGTACTTGGTTCGATTGTTAAACTTATTGATAAAAGGGCAGCACAATAATGATTACACTTATTACAGGAGCAACGTCAGGCATAGGAGAGGAACTTGCAAAAAAATATGCGGCAATGGGCGATACAGTTATAGCTTGTGGCCGTAATCAAGACAAGCTTTATGAACTTTCACAAGTAGATAACATAGAAGCATGTCAATTTGATGCCACTAATTTACAAGCTATTAAAAGTGGAACCGTTGCCTACACTCAGTTTGACCGCGTTATTTTAAATGCTGGTAATTGTGAGTATATCGATGATGCTCGCAATTTTGATAGCAGCTTGTTTAGCCGTGTAGTTACGACTAATTTGTTAAGTATGGGTTATTGCTTAGAGGCTTTCTTACCTAAAATAAAGCCGGGAGGCCAATTAGTATTGGTCAGCTCAAGTGTCACTTATTTGCCATTGCCTCGCTCTGAGGCGTATGGCGCTTCAAAAGCAGGCGTCGATTATTTAGCTAAAAGCTTAGCAATTGATTTAACCGACGTGGATGTAAGTTTAGTTCATCCCGGGTTTGTTAAGACTCCCCTTACAGAAAAAAATGATTTCCCAATGCCAATGGCGGTGAGCGCGGAAAAAGCGGCTGACTACATTATTAAAGGGGTGGCAAAGCGGCGTAAAGAAGTGCATTTTCCGTATCGCTTTACCCTTATTTTAAAATGTTTACGTGTGCTTCCATTACCATTATGGTTGAAGCTTGCAAAAGGATTATCTCGTTGAAAAAAATAGCCATTATTGGCTCAGGCATTTCTGGACTGAGCTGTGCACAACTATTACACAAACATTATGATGTGACCGTCTTTGAAAAAAATAACTATATTGGCGGTCATACCGCAACGGTTGATGTTGAGGTGGCGGGTATCAATTACGCCTTAGATACCGGATTTATAGTATTTAACGACCGTACTTACCCTTATTTTGAAAAGTTATTGCAGCGTATTGGCGTTGAGCGACAGCCCACTGAAATGAGTTTTAGTGTGCATAATGAGCAAACGGGGTTTGAGTATAACGGCCATACATTTGCAAGTTTATTTGCTCAAAAACGTAATATATTTCGTCCTCGTTTTTGGCGTTTACTCAGTGACATTATGCGTTTTAATAAGTTGTGTAAATCGCTTCACAGTGAAGATAATTTTCAGCCAGGAGAGACTCTAGGGCAATTACTCGATAGTCATAATTTTAATGATTTTTTCCGTTATCATTATATTTTACCTATGGGCGCTGCTATTTGGTCTACCAGCATTAAAGAGGTGAGTAACGTCGGCGTTGAGTTTTTTGTTAAGTTTTTCTTTAATCATGGTTTGTTAGATGTCACTAATCGCCCACAATGGTATGTCATTCCGGGGGGGTCTCGTGAATATATAGCACCACTGATTAAAGGCTTTGCTGATAAAATTAAGCTCAACAGCTCAATTAAATCAATTGCCCGTAGCGAAGAGCGCGTTACTATCTCTTTTGATGACAATAAGGTAGAGCAGTTTGATAAAGTTATTTTTGCTTGTCATTCAGATCAAGCGCTTGAGCTATTAGATAATCCAACTGAAGATGAAAGCGCTATATTGGGCGGCATCC
>NZ_JBQSVO010000044.1:0-25932 GCF_052376275.1 Pseudoalteromonas sp. AOP7-A1-14
TAACTTTTTACGCAAGCGTTTTTTGAAATAAATTGCCATATATTTTATACCGCAAACATATACACCCATACACACCACATAAGCACAATTTACCCACAGAAGCCTGTGCATAACTGCAGGATATTTTCTTTTAAACTAAACTATTGAGTATACCTATGGTAGATTCCGGGCCGAAATAAAAATCAGCTTTTAGGTAAACGCTATGTTCGACGTAGGCTATATACTCAATAACATCTTAACGACTCCTCTACCTTCTATTAGATCCATAAACGATCTGGATGTATTCATTTGGGGGACTGTCTTGATATACCTTCTTATTGGTGCAGGTATATTTTTTACAGTACGGTTAGGTTTCATTCAAATACTGCAATTCCCTCATATGATAAAGGTTATGCTTAAAAGTCGTGGAGGTTCAAAAGATGGAATAACCTCTTTCCAAGCTTTTTGTACATCCTTAGCTGCGCGAGTAGGTACAGGTAACATGGCCGGGGTAGCATTAGCTTTATATTTAGGGGGTCCAGGAGCAATATTTTGGATGTGGCTTATTGCTTTGATCGGCATGGCGACGAGTTTTGCCGAAAGCACGCTCGCTCAAGCTTATAAAAAAAGGGATAGCCATGGGAATTTTCGTGGTGGTCCCGCTTATTATATGCAGTATGGTCTTGGTAAACGCTGGATGGGTATTGCGTTTTCATTATGTTTAATCCTAGCTTTCGGACTAATTTTTAATGCAGTGCAAGCAAATTCAATCGCTGTTGCCTTTAACGTGGCCTTTGGCGTACCAGATTATGTTGTCGGTATCATATTAGTTACTACAACGAGTCTGATTATATTTGGTGGGATTAAAACTATCTCTAGATTTGCTGAATTAGTCGTGCCCTTTATGGCGCTTGTCTACTTACTAGTTGCACTATATGTATGTGTAATCAATTATGCCAAGTTACCGTCAGTATTTATGCAGGTCATCGATAGCGCATTGGGTATAACCCAAGTAGGTGCAGGTGCATTAGGCTACGCTGTTGGCCAAGCATTAATCGAAGGAATCAAAAGAGGATTATTTTCAAACGAAGCTGGTATGGGTAGTGCAGCGAATGCGGCTGCCACAGCTACACCGAACCCGCCTCACCCTGCCTCACAGGGTTATGTACAAATGCTAGGTGTATTTGTAGATACAATGGTTATTTGTACTGCCACAGCGGCGCTAATTTTATTATCCCAACAACTTGTCCCAGGCTCTGGGTTAACCAGTATCGCACTCACACAAGCAGCATTAGTAGAACATATCGGCCAAGGTGGGGCGATTTTTATTGCTATTGCAATTTTATTCTTCGCTTTCACCTCTATAGTCGCTAATTATTCCTACGCGGAGTCAAATTTATTATTTCTAAAACACGATGATAAAACAGGACTATTAATATTCAGGTTTTTAGTATTAGCTATGGTTATGTTTGGTGCTTTAGCAAAAGTAAAAGTCGTATGGACATTAGCGAATGTATCTATGGGATTTATGGCTATCATAAATATCATTGCTTTATTTATGTTGTCAGGGGTCGTGGTCTGGCTAGCAAAAGATTATAACAATCAACGCAAGCAAGGATTAGTACCAACCTTTGATAAAAGTAAACACCCTAAACTTTCAAAAGAAGTGGATCCTAGCGCGTGGTAACCACTTAAACTAAAAAGGTATCGGCGAGCACGTCGGTACCTTTTTAATTGGTTACATTTTGATTTAAGGCTCAGTTTATCTATAAGTCCTAAAACATACTTAGCAAGGTGTTAGTATACGCGGCTCAAAATCGGATATATTTATAATTGATCCATTAATTTTAATCTTATACTTGCTCATGCGTAATTGCTTAACAATATTTACTTACTCTTATGTAAAACACTCTGATAATACTGCTTGTAGCTGTTATTTTTGCTATATCGTTAAGGTTTATTTAGCTCTTAACTGGTAATTATTTATGGTGGGCATTATTTATCATATGCCTTACTTAGGTGCTGAGTTGACTAATTTCTTCTACTTTCAATGAATTATTAATTGAAGAGGTAACCATTGCAATGGGTATTAATACATGCAAAATGGCCAAGCAGACGATTATACAGTCCCCCATTGGCTAATACCTTGTTTAAATTTTCATTATAGTGCTCATATACGAAATGATATTAGTATAGTGTAAGCGGATATGAGTATGGGTATTATTTACATAAAGGAAGTAAAAAGTGGTGCCCGGAGCCGGACTTGAACCGGCACGCCCTGTTGAGCGAGGGATTTTAAATCCCTTGTGTCTACCAATTCCACCACCCGGGCATCGGGTTGCTCTATGAGCATGTGGAGCAATTAAATGGAGGCGGAACCCGGAGTCGAACCGAGGTAGACGGATTTGCAATCCGGTGCATGGCCACTCTGCCATTCCGCCTTAACAATTCCAAATAATTGGAGCGGCACACGAGGCTCGAACTCGTGACCTCGACCTTGGCAAGGTCGCGCTCTACCAACTGAGCTAGTGCCGCAAATATTAAAAATTAACTTATAAGTTTGAATTGCACTTTAGTTATGCAACATCCAAATATTGGTGCCCGAGGCCGGACTTGAACCGGCACGCCCTGTTGAGCGAGGGATTTTAAATCCCTTGTGTCTACCAATTCCACCACTCGGGCATCGAGTTTGCTACTAAAAGCAAGTGGATAAAACTAATATGGAGCGGCACACGAGGCTCGAACTCGTGACCTCGACCTTGGCAAGGTCGCGCTCTACCAACTGAGCTAGTGCCGCATCATATTAATTCTAAACATAACAAAGTTATATTATTTTTTATATATTACACATTGGCAATGTAATAAAACCACAAAGTGGTGCCCGAGGCCGGACTTGAACCGGCACGCCCTGTTGAGCGAGGGATTTTAAATCCCTTGTGTCTACCAATTCCACCACTCGGGCATCGAGTTTGCTATTTAAAGCATGTGGAGCGTTGAAATGGAGGCGGAACCCGGAGTCGAACCGAGGTAGACGGATTTGCAATCCGGTGCATGGCCACTCTGCCATTCCGCCCCAATGTCGGGGTAACCTTAGATAATTTGGAGCGGCACACGAGGCTCGAACTCGTGACCTCGACCTTGGCAAGGTCGCGCTCTACCAACTGAGCTAGTGCCGCATACATCAATCATCTTGGGGCTGTGCCCTCTCAACACGGACGCATTCTACAGAGATTATTAAACGCGTCAATACAAAAAATGCTAGTTTTGGACTGTTTGCTTATTTTTTATCTAAAACGGTCTGTTATTAGACATTTACGTTAATTTTTAGTCAGTTCCCCCCATGCAGCGAACAAATATTGTAGCATTGAGCTTAAGGTTAAAAAGGTTGCTATATAAAGTAATGCATAGCTTAAATAAACCATCCAACTATCAAATTGCCAGATCAAACCAATGATAGCGAGCATTTGCGCTGCGGTTTTTGTTTTGCCCATATTCGATACAGCAACATTATCGCGCTTGCCCTGCCCTGCCATCCATTCACGAAGTGCAGAAATAACAATTTCACGGCTGATAATCACCAACGCTGGAATAGTCATATACAAAGATTGATAATAACTAGATAAAGCAACCAATGCAGCACATACCATTACCTTATCGGCAACAGGATCTAAAAACGCGCCAAATGGTGTTGATTGATCAAGCCTACGTGCAAGGTAACCATCAAGAATGTCGGTTATTGAGGCGAACAAAAAAACAAAAGCCGCAACAAAAAAAGCCCATGAGTAAGGCAAATAAAATATCACCAAAAAAATGGGGATAAGAAAAAGTCTAAAGGTTGTGAGTGTGTTTGGAATATTCCACATAACTACTTGGAGATGTCTTTTTTTTATATTCGCATGAAGGACTACGCCTTGTCATGCAAATGATTAAATATCTTCTCAGCCATGTCAGGGCTGATCCCAGGAACTTGTTTCAGTTGTTTTATATTAGCAGCTTTTACCCCTTGCATGCCCCCTAAATATTTTAATAATACTTGTCGACGTTTTTGTCCTACGCCACCGATTTCTTCTAATAGTGATTGTGTGCGCTGTTTTTGGCGTTTATTACGATGTCCTGCTATTGCAAAACGGTGTGACTCATCACGAATATGTTGAATTAAGTGCAGCGCTGGCGCATCAGAATCAAGTGGAATTGTTTTACGGCCACCATCAATTAATAATGTTTCTAGGCCTGGCTTCCTGCTTGTGCCTTTTGCAACACCTACTAACAAAGGTACTTTAGTATGCGACCAAGTTTCAAAATATTGCTCTGCTCTACCTAACTGCCCTTTACCACCATCAATAAAAATAACATCAGGGATTTTTTCTTCATCTACTAATTTGTTATAGCGTTTATTAAGCGCAAACTCCATTGCAGCATAATCATCACCACCAGTGATGCCTGTAACATTATAACGCCGATACTCTTTATTACTAGGCCCTTGAGAATCAAACACTACACAACTTGCAACAGTGTTTTCTCCCATTGTATGGCTGATATCAAAACATTCCATACGATTGATATCATCAAGACGAAGTGTTTCTTTTAATTGCGCATAACGTTTATTAATTGAATCCTGAGCGCTTTGTTTCACATTGATACTATTTAGTGCATTTTTAGTGGCCAGTTTGAGATATTGCGCTCGCTCACCCCGAGTAACCACTTTTAAACTAACTTTTCGCTCAGAAATAGACGAGAGTGCAGCACTTAGCGCTTCATTTTCATTTGTCTCAAAAGGTAAAATAACCTCTTTGGCTATTCGTCCTGTTGCGCCGGTGGCTAAATAATACTGTCCCAAAAAGGAAGTAAGAATCTCTTGCTCAGAGGAGTCTTTAGGAACTTTAGGAAAATACGTTTTGCTGCCCAGTACTTTATGGTCACGGATCATTAATAAATGAATCGCGTTTAAGCCGTTTAAATGTGCAAAACCGACAACATCCATTTCGGCGTGACTACCTGATATAGACTGCTGTTCTTGCATTTTACGCAGTAACATTATTTGATCACGCACTTTAGCCGCGGCTTCAAACTGCAAAGCATTGCTCGCGTCTTCCATTTTCGTAATTAAGTCAGAAATTACTTCCTGAGACTTACCCATTAAAAATTTACGTACATAATCAACTTGCTCAGAATACGCCTCGTCCGTCACTTTATTTACACACGGTGCTGAACAACGTTTTAATTGATATTGTAAACAAGGCCGACTACGGGCGCGATAGTAAGCATCTTCGCATTGGCGTACAGGAAAAATCTTTTGCATTAAGCGTAAGCTTTCAGACACCGCTCCCGCACTTGGGAATGGTCCAAAATACTCACCTTTAGTTTTTCGACTCCCCCGATGAAATGAAAGTCTAGGGTGTTTGTGAGCCGTTAATAAAATATACGGATAGGACTTATCATCACGCAACAAAATGTTATAGCGCGGCTTATATTTTTTAATGAGGTTATTTTCAAGCAGCAACGCTTCTGTTTCGGTATTAGTAAGTGTGACTTCTATAGCTTCAATATTACTTACTAAAACGCGAGTTTTACTGTCTGTGATATTGCCGCGAAAATAGCTGGCAACGCGTTTCTTTAAGTTTTTAGCTTTACCCACATAAATAACTTGGCTCTCACTATCAAGCATCCGGTAAACACCGGGTTCACTTGAAAGCGTTTTTAAAAAATGCGCTGAATCAAACTCTGCCATAGGGCTAGTTAGTGCGAACTTTCTATATCGATCATCTTGTGGCGGATAGCTAAGTGCGTTAGCTCTACATCCCCCCCAACATTAAGCTTTTCAAACATACGATAACGATAACTGTTGACAGTTTTAGAGCTCAAGTTTAAACGTTCTGCGATATTCTGCGCTTTTTCACCTTTAGTGATCATTAACATAATTTGTAATTCACGTTCTGAAAGGCTTTGAAAAGGATTTTCATCAGTGCGTCCGGTGATTTGAGCTAACGCTATCTGCTGAGCTATTTCAGGAGCAATATAACGTTGACCAGCATTAACAGCACGAATAGCGTTAACCATTTCGTCAGAACCAGCACCTTTAGTTAAAAAGCCATGCGCACCAATTTGCATTACTTTACTTGGGAATGGATCTTCGCAGTTAACCGTCAGCACGATGATTTTAACATCTGGGCAATAGCGACAAATTTTCTTTGTGGCCTCAAGTCCACCAATGCCAGGCATATTCATATCCATTAACACAATATCGGGAGAGTGTTGACGACAAAATTGTACGGCTTCTTCACCTGTTTTAGCTTCACCAATCACTTTAAAACCACGAATATCATCTAAAATTCGTTTAATACCTGTACGAACAAGCTCATGATCATCAACTAAAAGTACATTAATCAATGGTACACCCTCAAAAAACCAAATATCTGCTTTGGCAACAACTTAATGCAGCAACATTAGCATAGAAAAGATAAAACGATAACTCTATTATGAATGCTTTCAACTAATTTATGAATCTGCTTTTTTGCTAAAGCGATCAACCCATAAAGCAATCACACCATCACCTGTAACATTACAGGCAGTACCAAAACTATCTTGCGCAAGGTAAAGTGCAATCATCAGTGCAACGGCACTGTCGTTAAAGCCGAGCATACTGGTTAATAGACCCAAAGCAGACATGACCGCCCCGCCTGGTGCTCCAGGGGCTGCAATCATAACCACTCCTAACATCATAATAAATGGCAACATATCTACCAATGAAGGAACATCCATACTCGGTGATAAAAACATTACTGCCATGGCACAAGTAACAATAGTGATTGTTGAACCCGACAAATGAATAGTTGCACACAAAGGTACGCTAAAATTAGCGACATCTTCTTGGACATCATTAGCTTTACTGGCACGTAATGAAATAGGAATCGTTGCGGCGCTCGACATAGTACCTAGTGCAGTAAAATAGGCTGGAAGCATGTTTTTAATTAATTCAATCGGGTTACGTTTTAATAATACGCCCGTACTAATATAAAGCACACTTAGCCATAACCAGTGCATAACAAGTGCAGCAACGAGCACAACACCGAATGTTTGTAGTGTCTCAAATACAGTACCTGCAACAGTCATTTCAGCAAATACACCGGCAATATAAAATGGTAAAGCAGGAATAATTACCTTTGCAAGTAAGGCATCAATTATATCTCGCCCTTGGTCAGATACTTTTTTAAGTGTCTCTAGCTGTAATTGGCTTATCCCAATACCAAATATAAATGCACTTGCAAGTGCAGTCATAACATCCATTAAAGGAGGGATTTTTAAATTAATCAAATTACTTAACGGTGTCGCTACTTCTGCATTGAATGTTAATCCACCATCAAATAGTGGAATAATTGCGCTAACAAGCATAAAAGCTAATGTACCCGCGATAATTGTAGAGCCATAGGCAAAGCCGACCGTTTTACCCAATAAATGGTTTGAGCCTTTAGGTAACCCAGCAATACCTGAAGCAATAAAAAATAAAATAATAAGGGGGATAGTAAAGGTAAGCAGCTGTCCGATAATTTCTTTTACCGTGTAGAGCAGCTCAACACCTGTTAGCGGCACATAAAGACCAACTAAAATACCCGCAACAATACCGGCTATTAATTTTAAAATTAAGTTCATAACGATCACTTCACTATTACAATAAGTAAGTTTTACCATGTTTTAATCTGCATGTGTTACAAAACCGCTCAACAACGGTTTGTTTGCGCAAAATATCAGCGGATCGTAAGCAATAGTCGAATAAATATATCTTATAGCCAAACTTTACTTTAATTTTTTTCAATCAGCAGTAAAGTGTGCTTATTAAATACTGATTTTAAAAATCAGTCCCGTTTGAACAAATTACACCTAAGGGAACATTCTATGTCTACAATTTTTGAAGATAACTCACTAAGTATTGGTAACACCCCCCTAGTTAAACTTAATCGCGTAACAGGTGGAAATGTTTTTGCTAAAGTAGAATCACGCAACCCAAGCTTCAGTGTAAAATGCCGTATCGGTGCCTCAATGATCTGGGAAGCTGAAGAGTCAGGTTTATTAACTAAAGATAAAGAGCTAATCGAGCCAACTTCTGGGAATACAGGTATAGCACTGGCATTTGTTGCCGCTTCTCGAGGTTATAAACTAACACTAACGATGCCTAATACTATGAGTCTTGAGCGCCGTAAGCTATTAAAAGCACTTGGTGCTAACTTAGTACTTACAGATGGTGCAAAAGGTATGAATGGCGCCATAGAAAAAGCTAAAGAAATTCAAGCCAGTGAACCTGGAAAGTTTATCTTACTACAGCAGTTTGAAAACCCAGCTAATCCTAAGATTCATTTTGAAACTACAGGCCCAGAAATTTTTTCAGCCACTGACGGAAAAGTTGACTTTTTTGTAGCGGGTGTAGGAACCGGCGGTACAATAACAGGTGTTAGCCGCTATTTAAAACTTGAAAAAGGCTTAGATGTTAAAGCAATTGCGGTTGAGCCAACAAACTCACCCGTTATTAGCCAAACACTAGCCGGTGAAGAAATTAAGCCCGGCCCTCATAAAATACAAGGTATTGGTGCAGGCTTTATTCCAGGTAACCTCGATTTAGAAGTAATTGATGGCGCTGAATTAGTTTCAAATGAAGATGCTATTGATATGGCACATCAATTAATGAAACATGAAGGTATCTTAGTAGGTATTTCTTCTGGTGCTGCGGTTGTTGCAGCTAAACGTATTGCTGAAAAACCTGAAAATGCGAATAAAAATATTGTGGTTATCTTACCAAGTGCTACAGAGCGCTACCTTTCAAGCCCAATGTTTGCTGAAGAATTCAGTGAAAAAGAAATGGTTCAATAAACAACCATTTCTTTATAATTAAAAAAGGGTGGCTAAGCCACCCTTTTTTAATTGCTTAACGCTTGTGGTGACTTAAAAACACCACAAGGTGAGAGTAATACGCCTGATAACAGCGCTGCGCTATTTTTTGATATTCTTTATAACCAACAAGGTCTTGAAAAAGCTAGCACTATGGCTCCCTAAAATGGCAAGAATAATGAAGTCATACGGCACACCTAACCAGTTCGTCCGTAACTTAGTTAACATGCAATATGACAATGTGGTAAATATGAGTTTACGTGAGCAATATGGCGAAGAAGTCGATATTAATCTGATTTTTACCGGCCAATTTAATGGGTAATAAAGTGGATGACATGCGCAGCGTTAAAATGATCCGCAAAAAAGGCAGTTGGTATATTAAAAGAATAGCTATCTTTTTCCCTTATTAAAAGCAATGTAAATCGCTGTTCAACCAATCCCCCGTTAAACGCTGAATTCTATATACCTAAAAAAGGCCTTGCTATCTACAAGGCCTTTTAGGTTTATTCTTAATAAGAGAATGCTACAACTCACCTTCTTTAAAGTTATCGACGGCTATCGCCTTTTTTCGTAACTCATTAGCCGCTTGCATTTGCTTAGCCGTTGCATCATCAATTAGCTCATTAGAGGCAGCAGAAATAATTGCATCTTCAATATTTAAATTGTGTTCCAATTTACCTGCACGTTGCCACTTTTTAAGTTGTTTAAATTGCTCACGGGTTTCTTCCATGGCAATAAACGCGTTTTCCATAATGCCTGTACCGGCATTATCATCTACATGGCATAAGTGCGTTAAGCGGTTACGAAACACACCGGGTTTAGTCATGTGATCACACATTGTTTTTGCAATATCATCACTTGGGCTGTGGTAATGGTTTCCAACCGGGAACACTATGCGTTTGAGTATAAAATTAACGACCGGGTTCGAGAAATTTTTAAAGAACCCATCAAACGCTTGGCCTATTTCAAACAATGAATGCTCAACAGCATATTTAACAAAAGGTAAATCCGCTTGCTGACGTCCTTCATCTTCATAACGCTTTAAAACAGTTGATGCTAAGTACAAATGACTTAATACATCACCTAAGCGAGCTGAAATCATTTCTTTTCGTTTTAGCTCTCCACCTAATACCAACATGGCAACATCGGTAGTGAAAGCAAGGCCTCGGCTCATACGCCCTAGTTGCTTATAGTAATTAGCTGTTTCGCCAGATACTGGTGATGATGCAAAAACACTTCGAGTTAAACCATGAGTGAATGCCATACCCGCATTCGTGGCAGCAAATAAAATATGCTCCATTAACAGTGAATCAAATTCTTTCAGCGCTAAATCACCATCTTCCATCGCCGCGGCATCCATTTCTTTAAGTACAAATGGATGGCAGCGTGTCGCGCCTTGACCAAATATCATCAAATTACGGGTAAGAATATTCGCCCCTTCAACAGTAATTGACACAGGTATACCCATATAGCCATGCGCAAGGTAGTTATTTGGCCCAACCTGAATTCCTTTGCCTGAATGAATATCCATCGCATCATTCATCACTGTACGCCCCATTTCGGTCATGTGATATTTTGCTATTGCAGTTACCACCGACGGGCTTAATTTTAAATCTATAGCCCCTGCAGTCATCAAACGACAAGACTCCAGTGCATACGTTAACCCGCCTATACGGGCTAATGATTCTTGCACTCCCTCAAAATGACCGATTGATAAACCAAACTGTTGACGGACCATCGCATAAGCTGACGTCATACGCGCTGCTAAATGTCCTGTTGCACTGCTTAATGCAGGTAAAGAAATTCCACGCCCAGCACTTAAACATTCAACCAGCATACGCCAACCACGACCAGCGCCTTGCTCCTCGCCAATGATCCAATCAATAGGAATAAATACATCTTCGCCATAAGTGGTGCCATTCATAAAAGCCATATTCAGTGGATAATGACGTTCACCTGTTTCAACACCAGGGTGGTCGGTAGGAATAAGTGCACAGGTAATGCCCAGCTCTTTATCATCGCCCAATAAACCATCAGGGTCATACATTTTAAAAGCTAAACCAAGCACTGTTGCAACCGGCGCCAGTGTTATATAGCGCTTTGACCAATTAAGCCTAAGCCCTATCACTTGTTCACCATTAAACTCGCCTTTACAGACCACCCCTGAATCAGGAATGCTGCCGGCATCAGAACCCGCCTCTGGACCGGTGAGAGCAAAACAGGGAACATCATCCCCCTTAGCAAGGCTTGGTAACCAGCGCTGTTGTTGCTCTTTTGTACCATAATGTAAAAGGAGTTCTCCAGGTCCTAAACTATTGGGTACCATTACAGTTACCGCAGCAGTTAAGCTTTTAGTAGCAATTTTTGCTACTATGGTTGAGTTAGCAATAGCTGAAAACTCTCGTCCACCAAATTTTTCAGGGATGATCAGCGCAAAAAAGCCTTCCACTTTTAAGTAATCCCAAACCTCTTTTGGTAAGTCTTTATCTTTTTGAACAATTTGGTAGTCGTCAAGCATACTAAGTAATCGCACCACTTGCTCATCTAAAAAAGCTCGCTCTTTGTCACTTAGTTCAGGTTTTGGGTATTTATGTAATTGTTGCCAGTCTGGATTACCACTAAATAATTCACCATCCCACCATACATCACCAGCTTCCATTGCTTCTCGCTCTGTTTGCGAAAGCGGCGGGAGTACCTTTTTAAACATTTTAAATGCAGGTCGAGTGATAAGGTTCATACGGATATCTTTCACCGCAAAAATAACCACTACCACAACAACCACTAGTAGAATAAACACTGACATAGATACTATCCTTCACGTTTCTGGTAAATATTGATAATTTAATTATGACCTATCCCTGTATAAATACAATCTCAGTGTAAAGCTATCTTTGCTCATAATTAAAACGGCTCAATATATGCTAGTCACCTTAATATGCACAATTCCACGTTCCATACAGAAGCTTAATATTAAGACATTCGATAAAGTTACGTTTATTTCATTTGGTTTATTAAAAGATCAATGGCGTTGGAAAGTTTTCTGATCAAGTAGCGCCTGAAAACTAAAATCAAGCGTGCTGGGATTCAAGTGAGAAGTACCAAGGTGTAGAAGCCCCCTTATACACATTATTTTTAGCGCATATTCTACAGTTTGATTTTCATCGTAGCTTATACGAAATCGCGGGAAACAAAGAAGCTATTCATCGTTGCTCGGTCTATAACTCTAATACCGCCATAGAAAAACTCAAAGCCAGGTTAGAAGTGGGGTCAAGTCGTCCTTGTCAAGAAGCGCTTTAAACCGCGACGGGAAAGTCTGAAATGAATGCTACCGCCCTACTAGGTTATTTTCCCGGTTACAACAATACCTTGATGAGCAAAACAAAGTTCATCAAGGTGGTGGTAAGTTTATTAGCCTTATTTAAAGATTAATTAAAAGTACTTACAAAAAGCCCGTGTTAATAACACGGGCTTTTATATTTTTATAGTCGCTTAGTTTTAGCTTTGCTTATAATCGCTGAAGAAACGCTGCATTTTATCAACCGCACTGGTAAGGTCATCTTTATTAGGTAAAAACACTAACCTGAAATGATCTGGGTTTGGCCAATTAAACGCGCGGCCATGAACCAATAAAATCTTTTCAGCTTTAAGTAAGTCCAAAATCATTCGCTCATCACTTTTAATATTAAAGCGCTCAGTGTCTACTTTAGCAAACGCATACAATGCGCCTTTTGGCTTTTTACAGGAAATACCATCAATTGCATTTAAACCTCGCCATGCAATATCGCGCTGCACATATAAACGTCCACCGGGGTCAATTAAACTATCGATAGATTGTACGCCGCCCAACGCTTGTTGAATTGCATATTGTGCGGGTACATTGGCACATAAGCGCATAGAAGCCAGTATGTCTAAACCACGAATTAAGTCATCCATTAACGATGTTCGACCACTAAGCACCATCCAACCCATTCTAAGACCTGCTGCTCGATAAGTTTTTGCAAGGCCGTTAAAAGTAATAATAGGCACATCATCACACAGTGCGCCGATCGAGCTGTGGCTTATACCGTCATAAAGAATTTTTTCGTAAATTTCATCACTTAACAGTAAGAGTTTATGTTCGCGAGCAATATCAATCAATTGCTGCAATAAATCATCAGAGTACACTGCCCCCGTCGGGTTATTCGGGTTTATAAGTACCAGAGCTTTTGTTTTTGAAGTGATTTTACTGCGGATATCAGCAATATCTGGAAACCAATCTTGCTCTTCATCGCACAGGTAATGTACCGGATTGCCGCCTGCTAATTTAACCGAGGCCGTCCAAAGCGGATAATCAGGAGCAGGAATAAGCACTTCATCATCATTATTTAATAATGCTTGAGTGGTCATTTGAATAAGCTCACTTACGCCATTACCGATATAAATATTATCAACGTCTAAGTTGTACAATCCGCGTTGTTGGTAATGCTGATAAATAGCTACACGGGCTGAGTAGAGGCCTTTAGAGTCACAGTAGCCCTGAGCTGAGTATAAATTACGAATAATATCACGGTGCATATCTTCTGGCATATCAAAACCAAAAGCAGCTGGATTACCGATATTTAACTTAAGAATATTTTGACCTTCATCTTCCATTTTACGCGCTTGTGCTAACACAGGCCCGCGAATGTCATAGCAAACGCCATCTAGTTTTTGACTCTTTTTTATTTCTGACATTTTTACCTCTACTAGTGAGCAGTTAGATTACCCTAAAATGCCTATGGATTTAAGCCATTGAAACTGAATTTATTTCATTATTAGCGTGATTACAGCCAATCATTTAGTTTTATTTTTGAACCCGAAACTTGTCCATCCAACTGTTTGGATACAGCAATAGCATTAACTACATCAGCATTGTTTAAGCTCTGCTCAATTTCGCGGGCAACTTCAGATAAACTCGTGGCACCAAACTGTGCCGCGTTTGACTTTAAACTATGTGCATGGCGTGTTGCTGCTTGAACATCATTATGAATAGTAGCTAATACTTCCCCACCAAGACGTTCAAACTCAGCACAACAAAAAACTAATGTGTCACTAAACTGTTCACCTAGTAATGACTCCATACTTTCTAATGCACTTTCATCTATTGTCACTGTATTCATTTATTATCCTTAAAGCCAATCTACTTATTTTTATTAAAACACCCACGTAAACTTAACTTAGCAGGTATAATTAGGTATGATTTTTGTCTGTTTATTATCAGTTAGTTTACGTTATGTCTCGTTCAGTTTGCAATCATTGCCAATATAGCCAACAAACCTGCATTTGTGATGCGATAGAAGCTGTTAAGAATAACCTAAAAATAATTATCTTACAGCATCCTAGTGAAGTAAAAGCCAGTAAAAACACAGCTCGTTTAGTAAGTCTTGCACTCACGAACTGTGAAATTTATATTGGAGAGTGTGATGAGGATTTTCCTTTTTTAAGCGATTTTCCTACAGACTCTACTGCTGTGCTATATCCCGATGAAGATGCCATAGTTCTTGACGATAAAGTAAAGTTTTCTGACCATACTACTGGTAATAATAATGAAGGCACTAGCGAAAATAAGGGCGAAGTTAATAACTATCCCTCCCCTTTTTCAATAAGCCATTTAATAGTTATCGACGGCACTTGGAAAAAAGCATTTAAAATAATACAGTTAACACCTAAGCTTAATCATTTTCAAAAAGTTAGTTTTAAGAATTTACCAACCAATCGTTATGTTATTCGTAAAGCGCTAAGGCCCGATAGCTTATCTACTTTGGAAGCCATTGCTTATAGTTTAAAGTTACTTGAAAACCAACCTACAGCGCCATTACATAAACTACTTAATGCCTTTATTGAAAAGCAAACCCAGTTTATGCCTAAACACGTAAAAGCCCGTTATTTTGACTAAAAACGTTAACCGATTACGACGCGGGTTTTACCGACAAGGACCTGACTACCGCTTTGATGATCAGGTCGATTTTTTAGATATTCGCGACACGTTTGGCTTTCGTACCATGATAGTTGGTAAGTGGGTAACAAAGGAAGAACGCTTTATTAGCGCGAATTTAATTTATGATGCTCTGGCAGATTTAGCGCAGATTCTACAGTTGCCACCGAAAGCAATTGGTCTGCGAGGAAAGTTAAATTTTGCTTTTGGCCATGGCGGCCAGCAAGGTGTACAAGCACATTATAATAGCGCTACACAAACCTTGGCACTGGCAAAGAATGCAGGCGGAGGTGCCCTTGCCCATGAGTGGTTTCATGCTTTTGATCATCATATTTGCCGGTTTTTATTTCCCTGTGCATTGCCAAATCAATTTGCATCTGCTCGCTGGCTTCAAGCTAAAGTAGCCGTCGCACACCCACTAAACCAAGCCTTATGTGCGTTTTATAAAGCAGTGTTTTTAACTAATCAAGAAGACAAAGGAAATGACTATGTTAAACAAGCAATCGCTTTTGATACTCGCCACCAGCAACATTATATGAGTATGCCTGAAGAATTAGCTGCGCGCTGCTTTGAAGCCTGCATAGCCCGCCACAGACACATAAAAAATAGCTTTTTGGTAGGCACCCTCAAACACAGTGGACTAATTTATCCAGCCGAATCGGTACTTGTTAATGCCGATAAAGCACTTAATGATTATTTTTCCCAGTTAGGTTATTTACTACACCAGGCGTAGAGGCATGATTTAAATAATCACTTAGCCACAGCATGTAATCATTAAATGCCAATGGCTTAGAAAAATAATAGCCTTGACCAATTTCACAGCCGTAACTTAGTAACACTTGTAATGCCTGCTCACCCTCAATACCTTCCGCTATTACCTGTGAATCTAAACTTTTAGCTATATCGCAAGTCGCCCGACAAATAGTTTGTCGTTTTTTGAATACTCAAGATTCGTCACAAATTGCTTATCTATTTTTATTTCATCAAAGCCAATTTGACTCCGTGTGGCTAAAGAAGAATAACCCGTGCCAAAATCATCTATCGCAATTTTAACACCAATTAACCGGTACTCTTGCAGGGCTGTTTTTATATTTTGCCCTTCATCAAGCGTAGCCGACTCTGTTAATTCAATCATAATGCTATTAGCCGACAGTTGATATTCATTAAGCAAAGTTATAAATAACACTGGTAACTCTTTACGGGTTAAGTCTTTAGCCGAAATATTAATTGATAAAATATGCTTCGGGTAACGTTTTATTATTTCCCCTTGAAAGGCAAAGGCTTGTGTTACCACCCATTCGGTTAATTCTGAAATAACACCTGATGACTCCGCAATAGGAATGAACAAATCAGGGGGACATGTCCAAGCTCAGGGTGGTGCCAGCGAAGTAAAGCCTCTGAACCATAAATTTTAGCATCCGTTAAATACACATGAAGTTGAAAATAAAAATACCTCTAGCATAGTGTGTTACTTATTCATTTTATTCTGTATGACTTGAAAGAGGAAAATTGCCAGCTTGAGTTAATGTTTAAGCACAAAAAAGGAAAGCTTTTTATCTTCTATAAAAAACAGTATTACTGGTTGTTATCATCGCTTATGCGACTTGCCACTGCACTATTTTGATCTTTGTATTTAGCATCCTTACGCGTGTTATAAGGTGTCGATGATGGGCCTGACATCGTTTCAAAACTCATCGCGCCTATTTTCATCATCGGCCTAAGTGCTAACGGTAGCTTACCTGAATTATAAAACTCTAAAACAATATTGCCTGACCAACCAGGATCGATTCGATGCGCAGTCACATGTACCATTAAACCTAAACGGGCTAATGAAGAACGACCATCAAGCCAACCCACTATATCGGCTGGTAAAGTCACCTTTTCATAGGTGATTGCCAATGCAAGTTCGCCAGGGTGCAAGAAAAAGGCATCGCCTTCAGCTAACACTATTTCGTCACTCATTATTGATTCCATGGCTTTATTTAACTGATCTTTTGGGCCACTTAAATCAACATAAGCCGCGGTGTGATCTTGAAAAACCCGAAACTTATTACCAAGGCGTAAATCAACCGTCACTCCAGAAATCATATCTTCGCTAGGTGTCGGTTCTATTATAATATGTTCATCATCAATATATTGTTTAATATGGGTATCTGATAATCTCATTTTTAGTCATCCGTAATCACAATTTCAACCGCGCTTTGCGATGATTGTTGATAATATAAACTGCTCGCTAATAACCGTGCGGCACTTGTAAAGGCGTTACTAAGAGGCGTATCGACATCACGAGATATTAATTTACCTTGCTCTGAATATTCACGTATATCAGTTGCCAGCGGTATATTGGCAAGCACGGGAACGCCATGCCTACTAGCAAGCTTGATTGCACCGTCTTTACCAAATACATGATTTGACTCACCACAGTGATCGCACACAAAGTAACTCATATTTTCAATTAACCCAAGCACAGGCATATTTACCTTGTTAAACATGGCGATACCCTTTTGCGCATCGGCAAGGGCTAAATCTTGTGGAGTAGTAACAATAAGTGCGCCACTGGCAGGAACTTTTTGGCTCATGGTTAATTGAATATCGCCGGTGCCCGGGGGCATATCAACCACTAAATAATCAAGCCCGCCCCAATCTGTTTCATTAAGTAGTTGATTTAACGCGCCTGATGCCATCGGCCCACGCCAAACAGTAGCGTCGTCACTCGGTACCAAATAACCGATTGATTGTGTTTTAAGGCCTTGAGCATCAAAAGGCAATAATTGCTTATTATCTTTTGTTTTTGGCTCTGCGCCTTGTAAGCCCAATAACATGGGGATAGAAGGGCCGTAAATATCTGCATCAAGTACACCAACAGCCGCGCCTTCTAGCTGCAGTGCTGCCGCGATATTAACCGCCGTAGTTGACTTACCCACGCCACCTTTACCTGAAGCTACTAACACAATGTGTTTAATGTTTTTAAACTTACTCGGCTCAGTTAATTGTACTTCTGCGTTGATGGTTACTTTGTAGTTAAGTTGCTCAGTTAAAAACGTGGCAACCTTTGGCATTTCTTGTAAAGCCGCAAAAGGCAGCGTTAAAGACAGCACAAGGGTGTTACTATCATCTCTTGTAATAGTATTTATAAAATTTTTATCCAAACCTATGGGAAATGCGCCGCTGCGGTAGTTTGCCAAGGCTGTGAATATCGGTTGTTTTTCCAGCGATTTGCCGGAGAATAGTTTTGACAGTCCAAACATAGCAATAAATTAGCGTTTCTTTGATGAAAATTGCCTCGGAATTATGTAACATTCACGGCATTAACACCAGTCAATTAACAAATATCGCGCGCGCAATCGCTTATTGGCTTTTAGCGCATGATAAAAATATGATAAATACGCCACAAAATAGCGATTTATCCTCAATTCGGAATGATTATGGCACAGCGAAAGATCCTGATTACCAGCGCATTACCTTATGCCAATGGCCCCACTCACCTAGGCCACTTATTGGAATATATCCAAACTGATATTTGGTCACGCTTTCAAAAACAGCAAGGCCACGAAACATATTACGTTTGCGCCGACGATGCCCATGGCACACCAATTATGCTTAACGCGCAAAAACAAGGGATCACGCCAGAAGCAGCGGTGGAAAAAGTGAGTATAGAGCGCCAACGTGACTTTGCTGACTTCAATATTAAATTTGATAACTACCACAGTACTCATAGCCAAGAAAATAAAGAATTAAGCGAGCTTATTTACAACCGCCTTAATGATGCCGGCCATATCAAAAAACATACTATTTCACAGTTATTTGACCCAGAGAAAAGCATTTTCTTGCCAGACCGTTTTGTAACAGGCACGTGCCCTACATGTAAGTCTGAAGATCAAAATGGTGACAGCTGCGACGCTTGTGGCGCAACCTATAGTCCAACAGATTTAATTAATCCACGCTCTGTTATGTCGGGTGCAGAGCCTATTTTAAAAGATTCTGAACATTATTTCTTTGACCTACCAGCATTCGAAGGCATGCTAAAAACATGGCTCCATTCTGGAAGTATTCAACAAGAAATGGCTAACAAGCTTGATGAATGGTTTGCTGATGGCTTGCACCAATGGGATATCAGCCGCGACGCGCCTTATTTTGGTTTTGAAATTCCTAATGCACCAGGTAAATACTTTTATGTTTGGCTGGATGCGCCCATTGGTTATATGGCCAGTTTTAAAAACCTTTGTGAACGTGAAAACATCGACTTTGATGCGTTTTGGCGCGAAGGCTCAGACGCAGAGCTTTATCACTTCATCGGCAAAGATATTATCTACTTCCACAGCCTATTTTGGCCAGCAATGCTTGAAGGCGCACAGTTTAGAAAGCCAACCAATGTATTTGCCCACGGCTTTGTGACCGTTAACGGCGCAAAAATGTCAAAGTCAAAAGGCACATTTATTAAGGCACGAACATATTTAGATAACCTCGACCCTGAATACTTACGTTATTATTACGCTGCTAAACTCAATGGCGGTATTACCGACCTTGATTTAAACCTTGAAGACTTTGCTCAGCGCGTAAACTCTGACTTAGTGGGTAAAGTAGTTAATATAGCGAGTCGTTGTGCAAACTTTATCACTAAAAAGTTTGACGGAAAATTAAGTGACACAGTCATGCAACCACAGTTATTGGCTGAGTTTCAAGCCGCTGCTGATGTTATTGCTGAATATTATGAAAACCGTGAGTACAGCCGCGCAATTCGCGAAATAATGGCGCTTGCCGATAAAGCAAATCAATTTATTGATAATGCCGCGCCTTGGGTGCTTATTAAAGACGAAACCAAGCAACAAGAAACTCATCAAGTATGTTCCCTTGGCTTGAACATGTTCCGCGTGTTAATCACCTACTTAAAACCAGTTTTACCAGGTATGGCAAGTAACGTTGAAGCATTCTTAAACGATGAGCTAACATGGCAAGGCGTGCAAACAGCACTCACCAATCACGAAATAAATAAATTTAAACCATTAATGCAGCGCGTTGAAATGGATAAAGTAAATAAAATGATTGATGAATCAAAAGAAAGCCTATTAGCAGAAAAAAATAAAATCGATCAAAATAGCCCTCTCGCTAAAGAGCCGATTGAAGCTGAAATTGAGTTTGACGACTTTGCAAAAGTAGACTTACGCATAGCTAAAATAGCCAAAGCTGAGCATGTTAAAGGTGCTGATAAACTATTAAAGCTTACCCTTGATTTAGGCGGCGAATCGCGCCAAGTATTCGCGGGCATTAAATCAGCTTACGCACCTGAAGATCTTGAAGGAAAGCTCACCGTGATGGTTGCCAACCTTAAACCTCGTAAAATGCGTTTTGGCATGTCTGAAGGTATGGTGCTTGCGGCAGGCCCTGGTGGTAAAGAAATTTATATTCTTAACCCTGATGAAGGATCAGAGCCTGGTATGCGTGTAATGTAATTGTTCAGATAGATGTAAGCCGCTGTTCACAGTTCAGCGGCTTTTTTTTGCTTTAAAGAAAATGATCGACTATTGCCCATTTTTCGTATCTAAAATATATAGCTAAAACGAGAAATAAGTATGTTTTCTTTATTCAAAACAGATCCATTAAAAAAATTGAATCAGCAATATAGTGCCAAACTTGAAAAAGCCATGCTTGCACAACGCAATGGCGATATAAAAGGTTACTCTGCACTTACATACGAAGCCGAACAAATTCTTGATAAAATCAAAGTGCTAGAAAATAACAAAAGCAGCTAATGTATTACCCTCTATGCACATTTAGTATGCTTTACTTTAGTTAATAAAGTGATTTAAGCACTCGTTCTTTACGAGGTAAGTAATAGTCATCATAATCCAGCGAGACGATCACCCGCTGCGCTTTACCTAGTAATTCGGCTCTGGGCACTAAGCCAATCACTCTGGAGTCTGCACTGTTATCACGATTATCCCCCATTGCAAGATACATATCTTTTGGAATCGTTACTGCAGGAAAGTTTTGTACCGCAGAATGTTGTTTATCCAATTTTATCGCGTGCTTAACACCATGAAGATCCTCTATTGTTATATAGCTCATTGGGCTTTCACTGATGTTAGTGTAATTGATCTTTTTATCATTAATTACTAACTGATTATTAATAAGCGCGACTTTGTCACCTGGCATACCGATAACTCGTTTTATTAAACGATTTTGCGCAGCGGTAGAATCAAATACTATTATATCGCCTGTTTCTGGCTCGGACAGCCGTAACAATGATATTTTTGTAAATGGTACGCGTAGGTCATAGGCCATTTTATCAGTTAATATGCGGTCGCCTTCTACAATCGTCGGGTTCATCGATCCAGTAGGTACTTCATACCAATCGGCAACAGCACTTCTAAAAACACTCATTAGACAAATAAAGACGATGAGTGAGCGATTATTCTTCCATATTTTTGCAAGCGGTTTCATATCGGCTCTCTATATTGTTGGTTTTAATGATTATTTACAACTACAGTTATGACTAATATTTGTTTGAAGGGGTTCAATCAGGAGTGTAACAAAGTGTGTGCTAGATCCTAGGCCAAGGCTAACACCTTGGCCTAATTGTATAAAAAATTACTGTTGGTTATTTAACTGCTCTTTCGCTTTTGCAAATTCAGCATCACTAATACCTAACTCATCGCTTGCTTCTTTAATTAAATGTGGCTGAGTCATCACTAAGCCCATCAGCTGTTGTAACTGCTCTGGTGGAATACCTAACTGCTGAACAAGTGCCATTGCCGCCATTGGATTTTCGGTAAAGGCCTGAAAAAGCTCATGGACTTTTTCATCGCTTACGTTGTGTTCTTTTAGTGTTGCTATAATTGGATTCATAATACGGTTCACTTTTTATTTAACGTTCAATTTAACTTCAATTAAGCCATTGCGTATTTATTGGGTCTGCGTCATCATTTTTAAAGTCATAAAAAGTAACTTAGTCTTCAGCTGTAACCAATAACACCACTTTCCCCGCATTTTCGTTGTTTTCCAGCATTGCATGGGCTTCACTTGCTTGTTGCCAAGGTAACGCTTTATAGATATTTAAATCAAAATGCTGATTTTTAATATCGTCATAAAACTTAGCTACAAACTCATCTCGCAATTGGCGTTTAAATACTTGGCTACGGTTTCTAAGAGTGGAAGCATGAAACGATATACGTTTTTGTAATAATTTAGCAAAGTCCACCTCACTAAAACGCCCATCTAAAAATGCTAGCATGACAATTTGGCAATCCATAGCTGCAATACTGGCATTTCTATTTAAATAACTGCCTGAAACTGGATCAACAATTACATTAGCGAGTAGTTGATGTTCGTGCATATACTCAACAAAGTCAGTAGTTTTATAATTTATAACATGATCAGCCCCTAGCGCCTTTGCATGCTGACATTTTTCATCACTACCCGCGGTTATAACCACTGTTGCACCTACACGCTTAGCCATTTGAATTGCCGCGCCGCCCACGCCGCTTGCGCCAGCATGAATTAATGTAGTTTGACCTTGTTGCAAATTACCTAACTGAAATAATGCGCCAAACGCGGTTAAGTACACTTCGCTTATCGCCGCCCCTTCCTCAGCACTAATATTCTCTGGCAATGCCATAAGTTGCTCGGCATCAACAGCGACATATTCACTGTATGCGCCGCCGGCACACAATGCGAATACCCCTTTATTTAACCATGAAGTATTGTCTACTTCATCACCGAGTTCAACAACCGTTCCTGCGCATTCTAGTCCTAAAATAGGGCTGTCACCTTTAGGGGCTGGGTACTTTCCTTGGCGCTGCATACAGTCAGCGCGGTTAACACCGATTGCCGCCACTTTTATTAATACTTCATTAGCGTTTAATTGTGGCTTCTCAGTCGTGCTCATACTAAGTTTATTATCATGGTGAGAAATATATTGCATTTGAGCTCCTTCACTAAAAATCAGAATTAATTAATCTTTCGCCAAACTTCGACCACCATTAATTTACCATTTATCCTCAGATAATGATGCTATAATAGCCATTCTATTTTGTAATCAACCGCCATTCTCATGCGAATAATAAAGTAATATTACCGTACGAAATTTTTCGATAAATGACTTGTTTTTAAGTGTATATTTATTAGCAGTATAATGAAATGTCGCATCCTTTTAAGTAATGCAATTCAAATTACCTTTGGGGGCGAAACTTTATAGAGATGACTTTAGATCCTTTAGCCACTTCAAACTAATATCGGTAGCTATCTCCTTAACTTTTGTTTATATACCCTTTAAAAGCGCCAGCTTTGTTTATACGGATAAACATCAGGCAATTGACCTGCTTGAATATGTGTTTGGCAAACCTGCCAAAAATTAGCACTAAATAAATCCTGATGTTGCAAACAAAAGTAATCATATGCACGGGGATTGGCGCTAAAGAAAATACTAAATTGGCTCGGAAAAATGTCATTCTCAGCTACATCAAAGTAACTTTCACTGCTGAGTTCTTCAAAGCTATTTTGACTCGTTGGTAATTCCCGAAATTGGCAGTCTGTTAAGGGGCAAATTTCATCGTAGTCATAAAAAACTACTCGCCCCCAACGAGTTACGCCAAAGTTTTTCATGAGCATATCACCCGGGAAAATATTAGCACCAGCCAAATCTTTAATTGCTTTACCGTAATCGTTCATTACTTCAACTAACTGTTTTTCTTCGCATTGAGTAATATATAAATTCAGTGGCATCATTTTACGTTCAACGTAGACGTGTTGCAGTACTAAAGCTTTGTTGGCTATGATCATTGAACCTGCAATACTCTCACGCATTTGGGCAAACAATTCATCACTAAACCGACTAAGATCAAAAGCAAGGTAACTAAACTCATGGGTGTCGGCCAAACGCCCCACTCTATCGGCTTGTTTTACGAAGTCGTACTTAGCCATTACCTGTGCTTTAGTTGCTGTTTTTGGGGCACTGAATTTATCTTTAATAACTTTGTAAACATAGTCAGAGCCGGGAGTTGTAAATACCAACATCACCATGCCAGGAGTACCTGGGGCTATAATATATTTATCACAAGCGGGGCTATTTTTGGTGGTGTCGACCTTATAACGATAAAACTCGGTTTTAGCATGCTTAATAAAGCCAATGGCGTTAAATAATTCAAAACGTTTTTTATGGGGCATTAATACCGATAAGTAATCCACATAACGCGCGGGTTGATCAGTATCGACCATAAAATATGTACGGGCAAAACCAAACAGTAAACTCAGTTGATCAGCCCCCATCATTACGGCGTCAAGTTTTAAACCATTCTCTGTATTTAAAATAGCAATAGCAAAGGGCATATTATCGCCATTTTTAGCGATACAACGACCTATAAGATAGCAGGCTTTATTTCTAAAAAAGAGTGAGTTAGCGTATTCGATGTAGCCATCATTTAATTTAAGTAACTGATAAACTTGTGGGCATTGCTCTTTAGCTCCCGCACTTAGCGTTTGCTGTAATAAAGCAATATCGCGTTCAATGTTTTCAAATGGTGTTCGAAAAACATGGCGTTTAACTAGCATGTCAATAGCTTGATCAAAACCCATTTGTAACGATAAACGACTAACGAGTTGATCGAATGAACGCGGCTTTGCACGGTATTTTGCTTTTAGCACAAACAAATGCACAGTACGAATTTTGCGATCGTCCCAAATAGCGCCAAAAGTAGAATTAAAAAAAGTATGAGCAATGGGCTGATTTTCATGGGTAAGCACCATTTGTGCGTAAATATTTTTAGCTCGCTGCCAAAGGCTACTATTATTTAACTCATCGAAAGCTATTACATTAACCGCATCGCTTACTTTTTTTACCTTCTTTTCATATACCTGTAGCCTTAAACGCATTGCTGATTGCACATCATGCCATTGTCTTTGTTCAAACCGGCTTTGCGCGCCTAGAGTTATATTTAAAAAGTCTGCAAACATCCCTTCAAACCCCGCATAAACAGCGCGCGCTAGCTTAGTAGCAATAAGATCTAATAAAGGCTCGTTTACTGTGATGCTTTTTGGCTCAGCTTTTGACTCAGATAATTCAGACATATATTTATCAGTTATAGTAATTATTTTTTATTAATGATTTACTTACCATAGCAACCGCGCTTTAATTTAGATAATTAATAAAGCAAATAAATAAGATTGATCCGATGAATATAAGAAATGTCGATCTCAACTTGTTAGTCTACTTAAATGTACTAATTGACGAGCAAAATGTGTCTAAAGCAGCCAACAAACTTGCTTTAACACAACCAGCTATGAGTAATGCATTAAAGCGTTTGCGAGGCTTGTTTGACGATCCGCTACTGGTTCGTGCTGCTGGCAATATGACCCCCACGGCGAAAGCACTAAGCTTAAAGCCCGAGATTGAATCTTTGCTTAAAATGGCTGAAGCTATCACCCAGCCGAGTGAGTTATTTGACCCAACTAGCGCTGAAATAACTTTTAGAATAATGGCTAACGACTATTTAGAGTCGACTTTAATTGCACCTTTTATCACCAACCAACTACTAAAACATCCAGGCCTTAATTTTGATGTGTTAAACCCAAGTGATGTCAGCTTACAAGATATGGAAAAAGGCACTATAGATTTAGCTATTAACCGCTTTAATGGTATGCCGCGCTCGTTCCATCAATCAACAGTGTGGAGAGATAACTACTGCTGCTTAAGCCATCCTAAAAGTCCTTATTTAAAAAAGCCAGATTTAGCAAATTACCTTGCCCAAGAACATATTTGGGTTAATCGCGCAGGCTGGGGCCCAGAAGCGGCTATCACGAATAAATCAGGTAGCCAAAAACTCGGCTGGGTTGACGAGGCGCTTTGGCAATTAGAACAGACACGCCATATACGGGTATTTACCCGCCATTACATGATCGCAAGCCTGCTTTGCCAGTCACCAGAATTAATAGCCACCTTGCCACGTCGCCAAGCGATGTTACTGGCAAAACATACCGATTTAGTAATAAGCCCAGTCCCTTTTCAAATTGTGCCAATTGAAATAAAAATGCTCTGGAGCCCATTGCTGCATCACGCTAACCCACATCAATGGCTACGTAGAGAGCTCGTTAGTTTTGCCGGCACTATTGCCGATCGCTAACGGACAAAC
>NZ_JBQSVO010000045.1:0-25298 GCF_052376275.1 Pseudoalteromonas sp. AOP7-A1-14
ATATGCAAAGTACTCTAAATAGGTTTTATCATGTGTACAGTTTCAGGTTTAAACCCTATATTTTGATAGAAACTATCTGCCTTCGTATTATTTGCGAAAACCTCTAAATGTAACAACCTACACCCTAGATTTTTAGCCCACTTTTCAGCATGCTTAATTAAAGTCTTCCCTAAGCCCAAACCTTGCGACTTAGGTGATATAGCAAGAAGCGGTATAGTTCCACAAGTTTCACCTGAAATACCATCTTTATGCGTGCGTACATGAATGAAGCCCAATGGAATATTATTAGCTTCAGCGATATAAGTAATATTGGGTTCTGATGTTTCAGTAAGCATTTTAGAAATATAATCATATTGCATTTTTTGAATCGCATCATCGGTATGCCACTCTAATTGAGCAACTTCTGCTAAATACGGTGACAACTCTAAAATAAATGAGTGATCACTGTCATTTGCTTCTCTAATTACAACTAAATTTTTCATACTATCTCTGATTATGACTCTTAAGCTTGAATTGCATATAACAATTTTATAGTGCGCTCATCGCGCATATTTCTGCCAACGATACGCTCATGTATTTTATAAATCATTTTTATCAAATAACTTAATATATTGCTATATATAATTTTTTATTGTCACTCAAACTCTCAATAAAAGAGAAAATGCGCTCGTCGCTCATTTTCTTGAATATGGGAGCAACACAACTATACTGTATATAAACACAGCACTGTTATTGATGGTAATATGAAAACACGTTCTCCATTTTTAAATTATATAGCCGATTATATGTTGGTACGTCAGTATTCATTACGCACCGTAGATACGTACCTAAGATGGATTGCATCTTATATCCATTTTCATAATAAACGCCATCCCGCCTCAATGGGAGACAATGAAGTCGAGCGCTACTTAGAACATTTAGTGTTAAAGCAAAACGTTGCACCACGTACGCAAGCCACGGCACTCAATTCATTGTCATTTTTATACAAACACATAATAAAAAAAGAGCTGTCGTTAAACTTAAATTTTGCCCGTAGTAAAAAACAAGCAAAACTACCTGTCGTAATGACCCCAGAAGAAGTTAAGCTGCTTATGACTCATTTAAATAAGCGTTATTACCTTATTGCAGCGCTTATGTATGGAAGTGGTTTAAGAGTGATGGAAGCTGTGCAGTTAAGGGTGAAAGATATTGATTTTGATTATAAATGTATTCAAGTTTGGAATGGTAAAGGCAATAAACACCGTATTGTAACGCTGGCCACCGAGCTAATTCCTATGCTGAGAAATCAAATTCTGCAGGTTGATGACTATCTAAAACTTGATTTAAATAATAAGGAATATGCTGGCGTATGGATGCCTTATGCTTTAACAAAAAAATATCCTTTTGCCTCAAAATCACTTGCGTGGCAGTATTTATTTCCCTCACATATATTAAGTACAGATCCTCAAAGTGGTGAAATAAGACGACATCATTTTCATCACTCGTGTATAAGAAAAGAAGTAAAAAAAGCCGTTCAAAAATCGGGAATAACAAAAATAGTAACACCGCATACCTTGCGTCATTCATTTGCAACGCATCTACTGCAAAGTGGCGCCGATATTCGCACCGTTCAAGCACAATTAGGCCATTCTGATGTCAAAACCACACAAATATATACGCATGTTTTACAACAAGGAGCAAACGGTGTTGTAAGCCCATTAAGCAAAATTTTCTAGTTAACTTACTATGAGGCGAAAAGTGCGTTAGCGGAACGGCCGCTTTGTAGAATAAAGAAAATAGCATTAAACGACTTGAACCATCTCTTGCTCGCTCAAAGTCGCCATTAAAGTATTTACTTTAACTGATTTTAGAACATAAACGAGTTAGTACAACCGGCCGCTTATGGCACATTGCGGGCTATTTATCGCCAAGTTAGTAAGTTTGTATACCTAAAAGCAAAAAGAGCAAAGTAAGTACTTTGCTCTTAGTATTAGTAATAGTACTAATTGAAATAACGCTTGTTTATTTTAACGAGTCATTAATTTCTTTAAGAACCGAAACTGGATCTGCGGCTTGTGTAATCGGACGCCCAACAACTAGGTAGTCACTGCCATCATCAATAGCTTGTTTTGGCGTCATAATGCGCTTTTGATCGCCAGCATCGCTGCCTGCTGGGCGAATGCCTGGGGTGACTAGTTTAAAATCTTCACCTAACTCTGCTTTTAATTTCTTTGCTTCTTGCGCTGAACACACTACCCCGTCAAGGCCTGCTTCTTTTGCAAGTTTTGCTAAATAGATAACCTGCTCTTCTGGGCTTTTATTAACACCTAAACGAGTAAGCTCAACTTCATCCATGCTGGTTAAAACAGTAACCGCAATTAATAAGGGGGATTTATCACCAAACGGTTCAAGTGCTTGTTTCGCCTTGGTCATCATCTCAACACCACCACTGGCATGCACATTCACCATCCATACTCCCATCTTAGCTGCTGCAGTTACAGATTTAGCTACCGTGTTGGGAATATCATGAAATTTTAAGTCTAAAAATACATCAAAGCCTAAATCAATTAGTTCTTTAACAAATGCAGGACCAAAGTAAGTAAACATTTCTTTACCTACTTTTAAGCGACAATTGGTAGGTGATAATTGTTTAACAAAATCCAGTGCTGTTTGTTGATCGTCATAATCAAGCGCTATAAGAACTTTTTTTGAATCTTTTAAAGACATAACTTTCCTAAACAAGTTGTAAATATGTGTTCTAACTAGAAGAATTAAAAGCCGTCAATACCACGGCTTGGGACAATTGTTTCCCAATGTTTGCACGATGGGCAAACCCAATAAATAGTATAACTTGTAAAACCGCAATGCTGACACTGAAAGTCAGGCTTGGTGGCGATATAAGACGTTACTAGCTTATCAATTTGATCAAGCACTTCTTTTATATCGCCATTTTGTTTAGCTAACAACTGCAGTAAAAAACTGAAACCACGAATTGTGGGTTGTCGCTTTAAGCTATCAGTTAAAAACGTTATCGCCTGGTCAGTATGACCCTGCTCGAGTAACGCTTGGCAATGTTTTATTTTTATTAACACCCCACCTTTATCAAGAAGCTGTACAACTAACTCATGAAACTGTGATGTTAAATTCAATTGATTATAGCTATGTGCAAGCTCTTCTATAAAGAGCGGAGCAAAAAATGTAAAATTACAAATGAGTTCTCGCCAATAGTAAATAGCTTTTACATAATCTTCTTTTGCGTAGGCAGACTTACCCAATTCATACAAAGGCCTAATTACTTTGTGATTTAAGCTAATAGCTTTACGCATTATTTGTGGGTTGTTTTCAACTAAAGCAGCTTCACAATAAAAATTAGCAATGGCTTTAAAGTGTTGAGGTTTTGAGAATAACTCTCTGTGGCCTTCAAACATACTAATGCCCTTGCCCCACTCACGGGTTTGCGAGTATAGATTCAAAATCGGGTCTAATGCGTCTATGTGATGGGCTTTAACTAACCAGACTAGGTGCTCTTCGGCACTATCTAATAGCCCTGCCATAATATAATCTTCGGCAAGTTCTAAGCGACTAGCAGTTGCTTGTTGCTCATTAAGACTTGGATGCTTTAATAGCAACTCGTGGATTTTTATTGCGCGGTCAAGCTCGCCGCGGCGCCTAAACATAGTGGCAAGCGTTGAATAATGCTCAACAGAGTCAGCAGCGACTTCTAGTAAATTAATAAGGTGTTCAAGGCCTTGATCTTCTTCTCTATCAAGAAGAAACTTCAACCCTTTACTGTATTCAGAGGTGATCTGACGATTAAGTTGATGAGCTTTATTTTTAGCACTGTTTTTTCCCATGATCCAGCCATAACCAGCTGCCACAGGCAAAAGTAAAAACAAAAGCTCAATCATAGTTAGGTGTCTTTATTAGCAACAAGCTTTTTATTGTCTTTTTCAGGCGCTAATCTTTTTTTCAAACGATAGTTTTGCCACTTCAACTGCGAAAACAGTTTAAAGCTGATAAAACAACCAATTGCGACACCTAAAGCAAAGCAGATACTTATTATCATGGCTAGGGGTAATGTACTACTAGCAATAATATAATTTATTTGCACAAGTTGTGGATTTTGCGAACCAAGCACAAATGCAAATATGAAGCATATTGCTACCAGAATAATTTTTAATACCCTAAACAAGTAACTACTCCAATCAATAAACTAGGCAATACTCGCGTTTACGCGATCACGTAATTCTTTACCTGGTTTGAAATGTGGTACATGCTTACCATCAAGCTCAACAGTGTCACCGGTTTTAGGATTACGGCCAGTACGTGGAGAACGGTAATGCAGTGAGAAACTACCAAAACCTCGGATCTCAATACGATCTGAGCTCGATAATGATCCGGCCATTTGTTCAAGAATTTCTTTTACTGCATTTTCAACATCTTTCACTGGTACATGTGCGTGTTGTTCGCCAAGTGTTTCTATCAATTCTGACTTAGTCATAGCGTTTCCTTAAAAAAAGATAAAGGAAGGGCAATAGTGCCCTTCCCATTAAGACTGATTAATTAGTCTTTTTGAGCACTTTTAAATGCTGCAGCCATTGCGTTTTCAAACACTGGCTCTTCTTTCTTAAGCTTCTCAATTACTTCTTTCTCTTCTGCTTCGTAAAGAGCTTTAACAGATAAGCTTAGGGTGCGGTTCTTACGATCAACACCAACATATTTCACTTCGATCTCGCTGCCTACAGAAGTAACTGTTGTTGCGTCTTCAACACGCTCTTGAGAGATATCAGCTACACGAATGTAACCTTCAACACCTTCAATAAGCTCAACAGTTGCACCTTTAGCATCAACTTCTGTCACTTTACCTTTAACAATAGCACCTTTTTTATGTGCATCAAGATAGTTATTGAATGGGTCAGCTTCGATTTGCTTAACACCTAGCGAAATACGTTCGCGCTCTGGGTCAACTTGCAATACGATTGCAGTGATTTCGTCGCCTTTCTTAAACTCACGTACAGCGTCTTCGCCAGGCGTGTTCCAAGAAATATCTGAAAGATGTACAAGACCGTCAATGCCACCTTCAAGACCGATAAAGATACCGAAGTCAGTGATTGATTTGATCTTACCAGTAACTTGGTCGCCTTTGTTTTGAAGACGAGCAAATTCCTGCCAAGGATTAGCAATACATTGCTTAAGACCAAGAGAAATACGACGACGTTCTTCGTCGATTTCGAGAACCATAACTTCAACTGTGTCGCCAAGGCTAACAACTTTTGAAGGATGGATGTTCTTGTTAGTCCAATCCATTTCAGAAACATGTACTAGACCTTCAACGCCTTCTTCGATTTCTACGAAGCAACCGTAATCTGTAAGGTTAGTAACACGACCAGAAAGTTTAGAACCTTCTGGGTAACGACCAGCGATAGCGGCCCATGGATCTTCGCCAAGCTGTTTAAGGCCTAGAGATACACGAGTTTTCTCTTTGTCGAATTTAAGAACTTTAACTGCGATTTCGTCACCAACATTAACGATTTCTGAAGGGTGCTTAACACGCTTCCACGCCATGTCAGTAATGTGTAGTAGACCATCAACACCACCAAGGTCAACGAATGCACCGTAGTCAGTAAGGTTCTTAACGATACCTTTAACTTCTTGACCTTCAACAAGGTTAGCAAGAAGTTCTTCACGTTCTTGTGAGTTTTCTGACTCGATAACTGCACGACGTGAAACAACAACGTTGTTACGTTTTTGATCAAGCTTGATTACTTTAAATTCAAGCTCTTTACCTTCAAGGTGTGTTGTGTCACGTACAGGACGAACATCAACAAGTGAACCAGGTAGGAAAGCTCGGATTGAATCAACTTCAACTGTGAAGCCGCCTTTAACTTTACCGTTGATAACACCAGTAACAGTTTCTTGCTCTTCACATGCTTTTTCAAGACGGATCCACGCTTCGTGACGCTTCGCTTTCTCACGAGAAAGGATAGTTTCACCGAAACCGTCTTCGATTGCATCAAGTGCAACATCTACTTCGTCGCCTACAGCAACTTCTAGTTCACCAGCAGCATTTTTGAACTGCTCTGCAGGGATAGCACTTTCTGATTTAAGACCAGCATCTACAAGTACAATGTTATTCTCGATAGAGATTACTGTACCTTTAACAATAGAGCCTTGCTCTGCTTCAAAACCCTTTAAGCTTTCTTCAAATAACTGCGCAAAATTTTCTGACATACGAATATACGTCTCATATATTAATACCAATAAGCAACCATGCTGCATGGGGTTGTTAAAATAGCACTGGCATCCTGCTGGCGCATAAAATGTGTTTAGCTTCGTTTAGGAAGCTTACCTTCAGAGATTGCAATATCAATTAAATTGATTACTTTATCAAATACTTGCTGAGCATTAAGCTCGCTAGTATCTATTTCAATAGCATCTTCTGCCGGCACAAGCGGCGCAACGGTACGATTCATATCGCGATCGTCACGAGCTTTAATGTCTTCAAATAGACCACTCAGTGTAACACTTAGTCCGCGCTCGTTCAACTCAACAAAGCGACGGCGCGCGCGCTCTTCTGCGCTAGCTGTTAAATATATCTTTAGCGTCGCATCAGGGAATACAACGGTGCCCATATCACGGCCGTCAGCAATTAAACCATTTTCGGTTTTAAAAGCGCGCTGGCGACGTAGCAACGCTTCGCGAACGCGAGGTAAGGCAGCAACTGTAGATGCTGCAGCGCCTACTTCTTCATCACGTATTGTTGTAGTAACATCTTCGCCTTCTAATACCACTTTAGATTTATTTGTTTGACTATCGACCAAAAACTGTACATCGAGATTGGCAGCAAGGGGCACTAACGCTTCTTCATTATTTAATGCAATTTGATGATGAAGTGCTGCTAGCGATAAAACACGATAAATCGCGCCACTGTCCAGCACATCCCATCCTAATGTTTCGGCTAACAAGCGACAAACGGTTCCTTTA
Source organism: Pseudoalteromonas sp. AOP7-A1-14 (assembly GCF_052376275.1). Lineage (NCBI taxonomy): Bacteria > Pseudomonadati > Pseudomonadota > Gammaproteobacteria > Alteromonadales > Pseudoalteromonadaceae > Pseudoalteromonas > Pseudoalteromonas sp. AOP7-A1-14. The sequence goes on from NZ_JBQSVO010000045.1 coordinate 6,964, forward strand.
CCTGAACCACTTGGACCATCAACGGTGATTACGGGCATTAATAACGCCTGCATTTAAACCTCCTGCAATGCACACCAAAATAAACGACAGCATTATACTTCAGATAATAAAATATATCCGCTTTTTTGTGGTTAACTTTTTATTATGACCTATTTTTATACACCGCTGACTGAGCGTAAAACCTTAAAAAAAGTAGGGAAAGTTTTATATGTACACTTAGGGTCGTTGATTGTTATGGGCTTACCCCCGACCGCAACCATGGCAAAACACATCGCTATGCGATGGTCGTCATAAGTATCAATATCTACATCATAAAACGTTGTCGGCGGTGTTATTTCAATAAAGTCTTTACCTTCTATGACTTTTGCGCCCACTTTACGAAGCTCTGTTGCCATAGCGTATAAACGGTCAGTTTCTTTAACACGCCAATTATAAATATTACGTATGGCTGTAGGACCATCAGCAAATAAGGCTACTGTGGCAAGTGTCATAGCAGCATCAGGAATAGCATTGGCATCAATATCAACGCCTTTAAGCTGGCCCTTACGAACGACTAGGCGCTCATCATACCAATCAATCTTGGCCCCGACTTGCTCCATCACTTTGGCAAAGCCGATATCGCCTTGTACGGATTTAGCGCCAACGCCTTTTATTTCAATTTCACCGCCAGCAATAGCAGCTGCTGCAACAAAGTATGATGCGGATGAAGCATCCCCTTCAACCATAATACGATCAACCGCTTGGTACTGTTGTGCGCCTTTAACGTGAAAGGTTTGATAGTCATTATGAGAAACGTTAACACCAAAACGCGCCATTACATCTAACGTAATATCAATATAGGGCTTTGATACTAAGGTGCCTTTTATAGTAATTTGCGTGTCGCCTTTAAATAATGGTGCTGCCATTAATAACGCAGTTAAGAATTGGCTCGAAATACTGCCGTCAATTTCAACTTCACCGCCATTTATTTGCCCACCCACTATTTTAAGTGGAGGATAGTCTTTATGCTTTGTATAAGTAACATCGCCACCAAGCGCTTGTAGGGCATCAACTAAGTGCCCTATCGGACGCTCTTCCATGCGTGGCTCGCCAATAAGTTCATATTCACCTTTTACAGCCGCAAGCACCGCTGTTAATGGACGATATGCTGTACCCGCATTACCTAAAAATAACGACTCTGTAGGCGTTAAAAACTGCCCACCAACACCTTCTACGGTAGCCACAGTTTTATCATCATTAAGACTTACATTGACACCTAATAGCTTTAGAGCATCAAGCATATGACGGATATCATCGCTATCAAGTAAATTTTCAACAACAGTGGTACCTCGTGCCAACGCTGCCAATAATAAAATCCGATTTGATAAACTTTTCGAGCCAGGCAAAGTGACACTACCATTTACTTTTTTAATTGGCTCTAAGCGTAACTGCTCCATTAGTTATGCTCCTTGGCAAATTTCTCCATAAAGTCTACTAATGCTTGCACACCGGCAAGTGGCATAGCGTTATAAATGCTGGCACGCATGCCCCCAACACTTCTATGGCCTTCAAGTGCCATTAACCCCGCATCGTTTGATTGAGCGACAAACTTACTGTTCAAGCTTTCGTCATTTAGCCAAAAAGGCACGTTCATACGCGAGCGGCTATGCTTAGCTACTTTATTAAAATAAAAATCAGAATTATCGATAAAATTATAAAGAAGTTCAGCCTTTGCAATATTTTGTGTTTCCATGGCTTTTACACCACCATTTTGCTCAAGCCATTCGAATACTTCAGCCGCTAAATACCATGCAAATGTGGGTGGCGTATTAAACATACTGCTCTGCTTGGCCTCTAGTGCATAATCTAAAATCCCCGGCCTAGGAAGCCCCTCTCGCGCCAGTAATGTTTTACGCACTATAACGATTGATATGCCCGAAGGGCCTATATTTTTTTGTGCACCGGCATAAATTAAGTCAAATTGATTAACGTCTATTTCGCGCGATAAAATAGTTGACGACATATCTGCGATAATTGGCGCTGTTGGATGGCTCGGTACATCAAAAATTTCTAGTCCATCAATAGTTTCATTGGGACAATAGTGAATGTACGAGGGATCTGCTGGTAACTGCCAGTCAGTCACCGGTTTGATCGAAAATTGACCATTGGCATCGTTACGTATATCGATAGCAGTAATTTGTGTAAACTTATTTGCTTCATCCGTTGCACTTTTTGACCAAACACCGTTTTCGTAGTAAACCGCTGATTTATTTTCCTGATGTAAATTTAATGGTACAGCACTAAATTGACCCCGTCCGCCGCCGTGCATAAATAGTATTTCAAACTCGTCACTAATATTCATTAGGCGACGTAAGCTTGCTTCGCATTTTTCTGTTAGAGCAAGAAATTTTTTACTACGGTGACTTATTTCCATCACCGACACACCTAAACCTTGCCAATCGATAAACTCTTTTTGTGCTTTTTCCATAACTGCCGGTGGCAACATTGCAGGCCCCGCACAAAAGTTATATTTACTCATTACCTTTCCTCATTCCAGTAATTTGATTATCTGATACTAAATTATTTTTATTAATTAGTATTGTTATACTACAAAAAAAAGCGGCCTAAGCCGCTTTTTATTTATTAATGTTATTCAGCTGGAGGGTGATCCCCAGTTTCATCATCAATAATTTCATCGCTTGGTGTATCAGTAATTTCGACGCTTTCGCCCTCAATGGCTAATAGCTCATCAATTTCGATTTCTTCGATACGTTGTAAACCAACGACTTGCTCTTCTTCAATGGTTCTAATTAAGATCACACCTTGAGTATTACGACCAACCGTCGATACTTCATTAACGCGTGTCCTAACTAATGTGCCACGATTAGAGATAATCATGATCTCGTCGTTATCATCTACTTGTACAGCACCAACTACAGCACCATTTCGCTCTGAAACCTTGATTGAGACTACACCTTGAGTTGCACGACTCTTCGATGGGTAATCTTCAAGTAGCGTACGTTTACCATAACCGTTTTCTGTCACAGTTAAAATAGCGCCATCTGTTTTTGGTACAATTAACGATACAACACGTTGCTCGGCAGACATTTTTATACCACGAACACCGGTTGCTGTACGACCCATAGGACGTACACCTTTAAACTTAACTTCAGGGTTGCCTTCATCATCAAGTACCGGGTTGTCATTTTCATCAACAACGGCTGTTTCTTCCGCTTCTTTAAAGCGAACAACTTTACCTGCATCAGTAAATAACATAATTTCGTTGCTGCCATCGGTGATATCTACACCAATTAAGCTATCGCCATCATTTAAATTAACTGCAATAATACCACTGGCACGTTGACGACTGTACGCTGTTAATGGCGTTTTCTTAACCGTACCAAAAGCAGTTGCCATAAAGATGAACTTATTTTCTTCGTACTCGCGTACCGGTAAGATAGCAGTAATACGCTCATCTGCTTCAAGTGGTAACAAGTTAACAATCGGCTTACCGCGGGCTGCACGGCTTGCAAGTGGTAATTGATATACTTTAAGCCAATATAAACGACCCGCTGTAGAGAAGCACAAAATAGTATCGTGCGTGTTTGCAACCAATAAACGTTCGATGAAGTCTTCGTCTTTCATCTTCGTCGCTGATTTACCTTTACCACCACGGCGCTGCGCTTCGTAATCGGACAAGGGCTGATACTTTACGTAACCTTCGTGAGAAAGTGTTACAACCACATTTTCTTCGTTAATTAAATCTTCAAGGCTAATATCGTGGGCTGCGGCACTTATTTCAGTACGACGCTCATCACCATATTGCTCTTTAATCTCGACCAGCTCATCACGGATAACTTCCATTAAGCGCTCAGGCGTTGCCAATATGTAGAGTAACTCGGCGATAAGGTCGAGTAGCGTTTGGTATTCGTTTATAATCTTTTCATGTTCTAGACCAGTAAGCTTATGCAAACGAAGGTCTAAAATTGCTTGGGCTTGCTGCTCAGAGATATAATACATATCATCGCGAATACCAAACTCTTCTGCTAGCCAATCTGGGCGCGCAACATTCTCTTCACCTGCTTTTTCAAGCATTGATTTAACATTGCCTAATTCCCACGGACGCGCAGTTAATGCAAGTTTTGCTTCAGCTGGGCTTGGCGAATTACGAATAAGCTCAATGATCGGGTCAATATTAGCTAGTGCAATAGCAAGGCCTTCCAGCGTATGAGCGCGGTCACGAGCTTTGCGTAAATCAAAAACGGTACGACGAGTAACCACTTCACGACGGTGAACAATAAACTCTTCAAGCATTTCTTTTAAATTAAAACACTTCGGTTGGTTATTTATTAACGCCACCATATTCATACCAAACACAGTTTGTAACTGAGTTTGTGAATAAAGGTTGTTTAAAATAACTTCGCCTACATCACCACGTTTGATCTCAATAACGATACGCATACCGTCTTTATCTGATTCATCACGAAGTGCGCTAATACCTTCAATTTTCTTATCTTTAACCAGCTCAGCAATCTTTTCGATTAAACGTGCTTTATTAACTTGATAAGGAATTTCGTGAACAATGATAGTTTCGCGATGGGTTTTTTCATCAACTTCAATCTCAGCGCGAGCACGGATATATACTTTACCACGACCCGTTAAATAGGCTTGTTCAATACCTTTTTTACCATTGATAATGCCGGCTGTTGGAAAGTCTGGTCCTGGAATATAGTCAATTAATTCATGAATAGTTAGATCAGGATTCTGAATAAGCGCTAAACAACCATTAATTACCTCAGATAGGTTATGAGGAGGTATATTTGTAGCCATACCTACCGCAATACCTGATGAGCCGTTCACTAATAAGTTAGGAACTTTAGTCGGCAGAACATCTGGAATGTGTTCAGTACCATCATAGTTTGGTACAAAATCCACAGTCTCTTTATCAAGATCAGCTAATAACTCATGAGACATTTTCTCCATACGTATTTCGGTATAACGCATTGCCGCTGCTGAGTCACCATCAACTGAACCAAAGTTACCTTGGCCATCAACCAACATATAACGAAGCGAAAATGGCTGTGCCATACGTACGATCGTGTCATACACCGCGCTGTCGCCATGGGGATGGTACTTACCAATTACGTCACCAACCACACGGGCTGATTTTTTGTAAGGTTTATTCCAATCATTATTAAGTTCGTTCATTGCAAACAAAACGCGGCGGTGAACAGGTTTTAAACCATCACGTACGTCTGGTAATGCACGCCCTACAATTACACTCATTGCATAATCTAAGTAGGAGTTTTTTAACTCATCTTCAATATTGACTGGCAGAATTTCATTGGCGAGATCAGTCATTTGATATCACATTCCTTCAGGATTTACTTACCAAAGTGCCACTATAGTGGCCGCTTAGCAGTATTAGTTATTATTACAACACCATGCTACCACAATTAATTTAGATTTACAGGCGCTAAATCTTTGCGATTTATCAATTTCCCCCTATATAATGGCCTCAGATTGACGAGGAAGCTTTTTATGACCGAACATCAAAATGTAGATAGTGCAGAAATTGCAAAGTTTGAAGCCATCGCTGAGCGTTGGTGGGACCGCGAGGGTGAATTCAAACCCTTACACGAAATTAACCCATTGCGATTAGATTTTGTCGCAAATAAATGTAACGGCTTATTTGATAAGCACACCTTAGATGTTGGCTGTGGCGGCGGAATTTTAAGTGAAAGCATGGCAAAAATGGGGGCTCATGTGACCGGAATTGATATGGGCCAAGAACCTTTATCAATTGCTAAATTACATGCACTTGAGAGCGGCGTTAACGTTGACTATATAAAAGTACCGGCCGAGGAATATGCCAACCAACACCCTGCTCGCTTTGACGTAGTAACCTGTATGGAAATGCTTGAACACGTTCCCGATCCAGCTTCAATTATTCATGCTGTGGCTGCACTTGCGAAACCCGGAGCAGATGTGTTTTTTTCAACGTTGAATAAAACTGCAAAAGCGTATTTATTTGCCATTATTGGTGCTGAAAAAGTCTTAAAAATGGTGCCTGATGGCACTCATGACCATAAAAAATTCATTAAGCCTGCGCAGCTAATTCAATGGGCTGAGCAAGCAGGATTAAAGGTACGCGCCAGTGCAGGCTTAACTTATAATCCCCTATCTAAACAGTACGCGCTTAATAGTGATGTCAGCGTTAACTATATTTTACATTTTGAGAAACTTGCCTAATGGTCGGGTTTAAACCACATGATATTGACTATGATGCGTTTATTTTTGATTTAGATGGCACATTACTCGATACCGCAGATGATTTAGGTGCGGCACTTAATGAGGTGCTCAAAAGTGTAAAGATAGCGCCAGTCTCTGCTGAGCAGTATCGTCCTGTGGCCTCTAATGGCGCAAATGCCTTACTTGAACTTGGCTTTGCGGCGCAGTGGCCTGAGATGGACCAGCAAGGGCTTAGGCAACAACTGCTTGAGTATTACGCTGCTAGTATTGCAGTGCATAGCCGCTGTTTTTCAGGTATTGCCCCACTTTTAATTGCTCTTGAGCAGCAACAAATAAAATGGGGGATCATGACTAATAAGCCCGGTTTTTTAACTGAGCCGTTAGTCAAAACCTTTAAAGAACTAGCTAACGTGCAAGCTATAGTTAGTGGCGATACTATTAATATAGCAAAGCCTTCACCGTTACCACTATTACATACCGCAGAATTATTGAATGTTGATCCAACACGCTGCTTATATATTGGCGATGCTGAGCGTGACATTGTTGCAGCTAAAGCTGCCAACATGCACAGTGCAACCGCGCTTTGGGGCTACATACCCAGTATTGATGAGGCTTTAAGCTGGCAAGCCGACTTTAACTGGCAAACACCAATTGACGGATTTAACCATATATAGTGCCTAAAACACGAGTTGATACTATATATAGTGATAAAGATAGTTTTTGAACATTATTTGTTGATAAAAAAAGCAGACAAAATTTATTTTTAAAAGTATGTATATTTGTAGATCTTTAGTTGATTTTTACAAATTTCTTCATCAGTGATTGGTCAAAGGTTAGTGAGCACTAACGTAAATACCTTATCCCAATGTTATCCACAAAAAGAGGAATTTCTATCCCTTGCAAAACAGAGCCGACCACACTATCTTGTGATCTGTAAATTAAAGAACACCAGATATTGTGGCTAAATGTTATTCAACAAGCGCCCTATTATTTAGGGTTCTGAGCAAAAAGAGTTATATAAAATTACTTTGTTATTCAAAGTATAATTTTCCCAAGGAATACAGGCAAAACTATGAACCAACAGCTATCTGTAAGCAAACGTGACGGCCGTAAAGAGTCACTTGATCTGGATAAGATCCATCGCGTCATCGCTTGGGCCGCAGAAGGTCTAAATAATGTGTCTGTCTCACAAGTTGAATTAAAGTCACATATTCAATTTTATGACGGAATTCGTACTGATGATATTCACGAAACCATTATCAAAGCAGCCGCTGATCAGATCTCAAAAGATACGCCTGATTACCAATATTTAGCTGCACGATTAGCTGTATTCCATCTCCGTAAAAAAGCATATGGCCAATTTGAGCCGCCCCGTTTATACGATCACGTTGTAAAATTAGTCGAAGACAAGCGCTATGACGCACATTTACTTGCCGACTACACTGAACAAGAAATTGATGAACTTGATAACTACCTAGATCATGACCGCGATTTAAATTTTAGTTATGCAGCAGTAAAACAGCTTGAAGGTAAATATTTAGTTCAAAACCGTGTTACGGGTAAAATCTATGAAAGCGCCCAATTTTTATATATTTTAGTTGCGGCAAGTTTATTCTCAGATTATCCAAAAGAAACGCGTCTTGATTACATTAAGCGTTTTTATGATGCCGTATCTTTATTTAAAATTTCACTACCTACCCCTATTATGGCTGGGGTACGTACACCTACGCGTCAATTTAGTTCGTGTGTACTAATTGAATGTGGCGATAGCTTAGACTCAATTAATGCGACTTCTTCTGCGATTGTTAAATATGTATCTCAACGCGCGGGGATCGGTATTAACGCAGGACAAATTCGTGCCCTTGGTAGCCCTATACGTAACGGCGAAGCGTACCATACTGGCTGTATTCCTTTTTATAAGCACTTTCAAACAGCTGTAAAAAGCTGTTCACAAGGCGGTGTTCGCGGCGGTGCTGCAACACTTTTCTACCCGCTTTGGCATTTAGAAGTAGAAAACTTACTCGTACTTAAAAATAACCGTGGTGTTGATGATAACCGTGTCCGTCACCTGGATTACGGCGTACAATTTAATAAGCTAATGTATTCACGTTTAATTAAAGACGACTACATCACTTTATTTAGTCCATCAGATGTGCCTGGCCTTTATGATTCATTTTTTGAAGATCAAGCCAAGTTTGATGAGCTGTATGTGAAATATGAACAAGACGAATCAATCCGTAAAAAGCGCATTAAAGCGATTGAATTATTCTCAATGTTTGCCCAAGAGCGTGCAAGTACTGGTCGTATTTACTTACAAAATGTCGACCACTGTAATACTCATAGCCCATTTATATCGACCGTGGCACCTATTCGTCAATCTAACTTATGTTTGGAAATTGCATTACCTACTAAACCGCTCAATAATGTTAACGACGAAGACGGTGAAATTGCACTTTGTACGTTATCAGCCTTTAATTTAGGTGCAATTGAATCACTAGATGAACTAGAAGAGTTAGCAGAGCTTGCAGTACGTGCACTTGATAACTTATTAGATTTCCAGGACTACCCTGTTCCAGCAGCGCATAATGCCACCATGGGTCGTCGTACGCTCGGTATAGGTGTAATTAACTACGCATATTACTTAGCTAAAAATGGTAAGCGTTACTCTGACGGTAGTGCTAATGCGCTAACACATAAAACATTCGAAGCAATTCAATATTACTTAATGAAAGCATCAAATGAACTGGCTAAAGAACGCGGCGCTTGCCCTAAGTTTAACGAAACTACATATTCTCAAGGCATCATGCCAACTGATACTTATAAGCGTGATCTTGACAAGTTTTGTGATGAGCCATTGCATTTAGATTGGGATGCATTACGTGCTAATATTAAAGAGCACGGTATGCGTAACTCGACATTGTCAGCACTGATGCCTTCAGAAACATCATCGCAAATCTCTAACGCGACAAATGGTATTGAGCCACCTCGCGGGCATATCAGCGTTAAAGCCAGTAAAGATGGCATTTTAAAGCAGGTTGTACCTGAGTATGAGCGTTTAAAAGATAATTACGAGTTACTATGGGATATTCCATCAAACGATGGTTACCTACAACTTGTTGGTATTATGCAAAAGTTTGTTGACCAAACAATTTCAGCTAATACTAATTATGATCCAAATAAGTACGAAGGTGGAAGAGTCCCTATGAAGGTGTTATTGCAAGACTTGCTTAGCGCTTATAAGCTAGGAGTCAAAACACTTTATTATCATAATACCCGTGATGGTTCATCTGATTCACAAGATGACCAAGCTCCACAAGTTGAAGATGATGATTGCGCTGGCGGCGCATGCAAGATTTAACTATAAAGTAAAATAACGAAAGCGGGCTTAATGCCCGCTTTGTCCTGACTGTTTTTTGAGTAACCACTATGTCTTATACCACTTTTAGCCGAACACATAATGATCAATTAAAAGAACCGATGTTTTTCGGCCAAACAGTAAACGTGTCACGGTACGATCAGCAAAAGTACCCTATTTTTGAAAAGTTAATTGAAAAGCAATTGTCGTTTTTCTGGCGTCCAGAGGAAGTAGACGTAAGTAAAGACCGACTAGACTTCCAAGCGCTACCGGAACACGAAAAACACATCTTTTTGAGTAACCTTAAATACCAAACACTACTTGATAGTGTACAGGGCCGCTCGCCTAATATTGCTTTGCTTCCTATTGTGTCCATTCCAGAGCTAGAAACATGGATTGAAACTTGGGCATTTAGCGAAACTATTCACAGTCGCTCTTATACGCATATTATTCGTAATGTTACTCAATCACCTGAACTTATTTTTGACGATATCGTTAGTAATGACAAAATCAGTGAACGTGCTGATGCCGTAACAAAATATTACGATGACTTGATAAATCAGGTATCTATTTATAATTTATATGGTGAAGGTAAGCACGTGATCAACGGTGAGACCGTTCACATTAGCTTATTTGAACTTAAAAAATTATTATACCTTGCCATGATGTCGGTAAACATTTTAGAAGCGATTCGCTTTTATGTTAGTTTTGCTTGTTCATTTGCGTTTGCAGAGCGCGAGCTAATGGAAGGTAACGCTAAAATAATCAAATTAATTGCTCGCGATGAAGCTCTACATTTATCAGGTACTCAGCATATTTTAAATATTATGCAAGATGGCAAAGACGACCCTGAAATGGCAATTGTTGCAACACAGTGCCGCGAACAAGCGATCCAAATGTTTGTTGATGCCGCTGAGCAAGAAAAAGAATGGGCAGAATATCTGTTTAAAGATGGCTCAATGATTGGCTTAAATAAAGACATTTTATGTCAGTATGTTGAATATATAACTAATTCTCGTATGAGTGCGGTAGGCCTTCCGCCGCAATTTGAAAATAATAACAACCCTATTCCATGGATCAGCTCGTGGTTAGCATCAGACAACGTACAAGTTGCTCCACAAGAGACTGAAATTAGCTCTTACCTTGTAGGTCAAATAGACTCACAAGTTGATGCTTCTGACTTCGGTGATTTCGATCTCTAATGAGCGACAAAAAACCTGCAAGAGTCCATCTTGCAGATACCAGCCAGTGTATCGATTTTAGCACTGGCTGCAATTCCCTTTTAGATTGTTTAGAGCAACGAAAGCTAACTATTCCATTTCAATGCCGTGAAGGGTATTGCGGCGCCTGTCGTGCTGAGCTATTAAGCGGTGAAGTCAGTTATAATCAAGAACCGTTAGCGTTTGTAAGAGACGGAGAGGTATTACTCTGTTGTTGTAAACCCAACGGTGATATACGTTTAAAGATTTAATTTAGCACTATGATTAGTGATAAAATGGACAAGGTTTGTTTTTTATCATTTCAAAATGATGAACTCGACAAAAAACACTACTTGTAATTGCACCTCGTTGACATGTAGATTTTTTGCATAGCGTATTAGCTCTTTCTGCGCCTAAGCAGTCATAGAAATTTTTATCTATGTTGATTTGATATTCTTCACGTGGAATAGGCTTAAAACCTGAATAAGGTAAAAAGGCATCATAATGGTAATAATATAAAAAAGCTTCGAGTAATAACGCCTCTGTAAACTCGCAATCAAGTGCTTTGGCACTGTGATTAATATCTTCAATAGTATCTGAGTCTAGTGTAGACACTAACTTTTTTTGTAAAGCGATTAGTGGTACGCCCTGACTATCAACCTGATTAGTTTCAAGTTTGTCGTCGTCAATTATTAACCCATTAGTGTGTAAAAGCCATTCTTCATCCTGTGGAAGATATAACCACCCTGCTTCAATTTCGGTACCACCACGCGACAATATATTGATCAGAGGCTCGAATGCCATACTATTATTATATTCAACCATCAGTTCCTCTATTATTATTAATTCGTTAGTCTATTTTTTGACTGGTGAATTTTAAGTAACAAATAAGTTTCGCTTCATACGCTAAAATAACGCAAACATGACTTACCACCAATTTAAGGGCGTTTCGCCATCATCAGCATAAACATTACCGTAATACCATTGTGTATTATTAAATACAGTCATCACATCACTAAAAACAGACTCAATCTTATCAAACCCTGCTGAAGCAGGTACAGTGTATACACAAACACCGTTATTTATACCATCTAAAAAGCCACTTAAAGCCACTAACTTTTGAGTTAAGTAAGGTTCAACTACTGTAATTGAGTCGCTGTATACTTGAATACTTATGTTTCCACCTCGTTTTATTAGTTCAAAGTAGCCATGCTCTAAGTCAATGATATTGATGACATCACCCATCGCGATACCTAAAACTAAAGCAGGTGAAATAGCTAATTTATAATGCCTATTATCAATTGGATAAGCTAACAATGATTCACGAACTTCTTTGGAATCACTCGCATTACCCGCGTAGAGTAATATTTCCTGAGGATTGCCTGTTTCAGTTTTCAGCATAAAGCTCTACTCCTACTACTTTTAAACTATCACTAGGTAAAGTCTAAAGTATAAATAATGTGTGAACATTCAGTGCATTTAAATTTATAGATTGCAGGATTACCACCTTCCTCATACACCGATAACATACTTTGCCATTGCTCTAATTTGAACCTATTTTCATTTAAAAATTGCGTTAATTTTATACCACTAAGCTCAGCTAATTCTTTTTTTGATGCATCGCCATGAAATTCACAAGCTGTTGAGCAATGAGATTGCCACTGTTCCTGTTGCCATGAATGATAACCAGGAGTTCTATCGCAAACCTCATCAATAACCTCTTCTACGACACCTGCTTGGAGTAAAAAGAAATCATCTGAGAACATCCCCTCAAATTTAGCGGCGGCTGAACCATCAGCAATACACCAAGGGCAAATAAAACTTACCTCTTCTTTGGTGTAAAATGATGCTGTATAAATATAACCTGAGGCTTGCTGACAACATTCACACTCTTCATCACTTTGAACAATGGCACCTGTTGAAATAGGGTTTGGGTGATATTTAAATATTGGTAAAACCACTTTTACTCCTTATAAAGTCTAATCATTAATATTTAAATTAATCTGCACGGCATCTAGCAACGTTTGAATTTTTGCTATATGACCACGTTTTGAATCATTACAGTTAACCGTACGATGTTAATGTTAGCTATCTCATAATCACTAAGCCCACCGGATAACTAAACAAAACTTTTGTCTTTTCGTAACTGCCCATATTATCGATGAGCTTAATGAACAAGACTCAGTATGAAACTACTTCTGATGTATCTACATCAAACAATGAGCCTGGATTTAGTAAGGATTCAAAGTATTGTTCTGAAATTTTATCAATCTAATAATTAGAGCTGAATAAAATAGCGTAATTGAGATTGACTAAATTGATAATGAAACGCTTCAATTAACTTAAATTTGCTCAATGGCTTATTCAATAACTTAACTAGTTTTTTGTTTGATCACGAGAGATACGATACATAAAAATTAGTTAGCGGGTTAATTTGCTGTGTTTGGTAGAAACATTGGCCAAAAAACCATAACTAAAACTGACAACACCGACTTTCATATTTTTATACTTTTATATAACGATAATTTTCAAAGGGCTACGTTTAAATATGCTACGTACTAAAGGATTATACATCATTAAACTAGGCTAACTAGTTAACAATTTCAATGGTTATAAGCTAGTATTAATTCATTAATGTAAAATCATTCATAGTAGTATGATTTTACCCAACTATATTTTCGGTTGTGTTTTTCACACCATGTAGAAAAGTCGAAATCAAAGCAACCTGATTCCCACATAATATAATCTCTATATAGTTGGCAGTAATAGCTATGTTCATTAATCAGATCTTTATGTAGAACTTGACTGTTTGCATCGAAAAAATCACTAGACTCATTAATTAATGAAGTAACGTATGCAATATCTCCAATCATAAAGTCTGGCAAGTGGTGGGCACCATAATATAAGTCATAAACATAATCAGCACCGAGTAGGCTTTTTACTGTCGTGTTATCAGGTTCTGATATCAAAGCAGTTTTTAATAAGTCTCGGTTAGATATATCTCCTAACTCTTTATATATTTCTCTAGAAAAACCACCTTCATTCGCTTGTACGAGGTAAACAATATCTTTTACTGAGTTATTCCTAATCCCCTCAACTAAGATAGGTAAAATGCACTTGACAAAAATAGGATATTGCAACTGGTTATTAATGCCTTTGTTTAGCTCTAACTTACACAACGAATATAAAAAATCATTGAAATAACCCACATCGTACATATTGATTATATTAACTACACTTGTTAAAGCCTTATTTGCTTGTTTTTTAAGCCCTTTTCTTTTAAATCTATATACGTTAGCCATTGGCTTTTAATCTCTTTCGGTATTTTCATATCTGTCACTTCTTAAAACTTTCACTCTATAATAAACAACCGAGATTTAATCATTCATACTTACAAAATTCGAGTCTATAAACATCAAACTATTACCTAGTAATTCTCGCTTAAAATTAGGTCCCTTAAACTAGGTAACTAAGTAAAGAATAACATGTATTCAATTTCTTAACATAAGTGTGAGACTTATCAATAGCATGCCTTATCTTAACTTAAGCATCATAAAAGAATAAGCAAATGTCCAATAAAACTCAGGACCAATTAACGTTCACTTTAATTAGTGCTTAAAAGTAGCAGTCGTTAACATTTGTGTGTAGTCATGTTTGGTATAAAGAAGTACTTCAAGCGTGCGATTATTTAATCGTTCAGTTGCCATCTAAAACTCATACCTTGGCCATAAGTTGAATAAGCACAACACTACACATAAGCCTAAAGCTATACTATAACGTTGTTGCTTAGCGCCTACCCTAGTGTTATATTATATCACAACATTAACAAGCCAAAATGTAGTAATGATAATGAAGCAATATTCTATGATTTCTGCGGCCGTTGCCGCGGCCTTATTCTCTCACAACGCATTCGCCGCAGTTGTAAACGGGCAAGTTACCGATAATAACAACCAGCCTATTGCTGATGCCGATGTACACGTTCATGGTAAAACAAAAAGCGTAAAAACAGATGACCAAGGTTACTTTAATATTGATATTGATAATAAAGGCCAATTACACATCAGTAAAAGCAACTACATTGATGAGCGTGTTGCTATTAATGATGCCGATCAGACCGTTAATGTAAGCTTAACACCTACATCAGTTGAAACTGTTGTGGTATATGCCTCTGGACTTCACAAAAATAGTTTAGAGATGATTTCACCCGTCAATGTATTATCAGGTGATGAACTTAAAAACCAATCAAAACCAACACTGGGTGAAACTTTAAAAGGCTTGCCAGGCGTGAATTCAAGCTACTTTGGCCCAGTTTCATCAAGCCCTATTATTCGTGGTCTTAGTGGTCCTCGCGTAAAAATAACCCAAAATGGCTTAGACAGCAGCGATGCTTCAAGGATTGGTCCTGACCATGCAACCTCAAACGACACGTTAGCAGCAGAACAAGTTGAAGTGTTACGTGGGCCTGCAACTTTATTATATGGTTCTGGTGCTATCGGTGGTGTTGTAAATGTTGTTGATAACCGTATCCCAACTGATAATATCGAGAGCCTTACCGGTGCGGCACAATATAATCATGATACAGTTTCTAATGCCAACACCTATGCTGCAAAGCTCGAAACAGGTCATGATAACTTTAATTTTCATTTTGATGGTACTAAACGTAAAGGTGATGATTACGATACACCTGACTTTCAACTACCCGCAGAAGATGGCGAAGAGCCTGAACTAGCTTCTTCGGTAGAGAACACATTCATTGATAGCGAAACAGTCAACTTTGGTACGAGCTATGTAGGAGAGCACTTTACCATTGGTGCTTCATACGGACGTATTGAAACTGACTACGGCATTCCAGCGCATGAGCATCACCATGCTCATGAAGAACACCATGATCATGAAGAAGACCATAACCATGAAGAAGACCATAACCATCAAGATGAAGAAGAAGCTGTCTACGCGAAAGTAGAACAGGATCGCTGGCAAGGACTAATGAGCTACTCTTTACACAACAATTGGATTGAAAGTATTAACCTACGTTTAGGCTATACAGATTACCAGCATGCTGAAATTGAAGATGGCGCCATCGGTACTATTTTCAAAAATGAAACCACTGAAGCGCGAGTCAATATCGAACATAAATTAAGTGATTGGCATGGTATGGTTGGCTATCATTATAGTGAATCTGACTACGATGCAGATGGTGAAGAAGCATTTACCCCAGCAAGCAAAACAACCACTCATGCGCTATTTATTCTAGAAGAGCGCCAGTTTGGTGATGTTACAGTAGAGCTGGGTGGCCGAATAGAAGATTACGAAATTAAAAGTTCAATTACAGCATCTGATCACGATCATGAGCACGAGCACGAGCACGAAGAAGAAGAGCACGAAACGAGCGCAACGCAATACAACCAAAGCTTTACCAACTTAAGCCTTTCTGCTGGTGCAATTTGGCAGTACAAACCGGGCTATAGCATGGCATTAAGTGCTTCGCACTCTGAACGCGCCCCACTCTCAGCTGAACTTCTATCAAATGGCTTACATATAGCTACTGGTACTTATGAGCTTGGTCTTGGTTACGAGATTGAAAACGGTGAAATTCATTTTGAACCAGAAGATATCAAGCAAGAAAAATCAACAAACCTTGATTTAAGCTTTAGACGTTTTGTTGGTGACTTTGGTTATAACATTAATTTTTTCTATAACGACATTGAAAACTTCTATTTCCAACAAAATACAGGCCTTGTTTATGACGAAGAAGTGGGCTTAGAAACAGCTGCAGAAGGTCATGAAGGTGATTCACCTGTTTATCAATTTGTAAGTAGCGATGTAGAGCTATATGGAATCGAGTTTGATGCACATTATCAAATTAACCCTAATGCAATGGTAAAAGTGTTTGGTGATTCTACAACCGCAAAGTTATCAGATGAAGATGATGCTAATCTACCTCGTATTCCTGCAAACAAATTAGGCTCAGAATTGCAATACTCAATTTCTGATTGGCAGTTTAGCCTGACAGGTACTCATTACTTCGAGCAAAATGATATTACAGCCTATGAAACAGCTACGGAGTCATATACGTTATTTGATGCTAGTGCAAATTATCAGCTTGATTTAGGTCAAGTTGATACGCAAGTGTATTTAAAAATTGAAAACTTTACTGATGAATTAGGTTTTGTACATAGCTCATTTATTAAAGAAAAAGCACCTTTACCAGGGCGTAACTTCAGCTTTGGTATTCGTGGATACTTTTAATTAGCTTTAAAGCCTATTAATTATCGTTAATAGCGGCTTCCCTACTTGCCGTTATTAGCGATTAAACAGCACACACAAAAAAGCCACACTCAATATTATCGAGTGTGGCTTTTTATTATTCACCTTTATATTACCTAAGGAAACCTCAGGTAATGGCGAATAGATATCTAATTAAAGAATAGCGTGTAGCTCAACATCAAATATTAGCGTTGAGAATGGTGCAATGGCAGCACCTGCACCACGTTCACCATAAGCAAGGTCATGAGGAACATAGACACGCCATTTTGTGCCTTCAGGCATCATTTGTAATGCTTCAGTCCAACCTTTGATCACGCCGCCTACTGGGAATTCAGCAGGTTGACCGCGCTCGTATGAACTATCAAAAACAGTACCATTAATAAGCGTTCCATGGTAATCAACACGTACTGTTGACTCTGCTGTTGGTTTTTCGCCTTCACCTGTTGTTATTACTTCATATTGAAGTCCAGATTCAGTTACTGTTATTTCAGGACGTTTTGCATTTTCTTCTAAAAATGCAATGCCTTCAGCTGAAAGTACTTTTGCTTCTTCTTCACGACGTGCTTGAATTTCAGTGTTAATTTTTTCAAATGCCGCTTGAATTTCAGGGATCTCCACTTGGAAATCATTACCTGTATAAGCATCTTTCATGCCTTCAAATACTGAATTAAGGTTTAAACCTTCAAAAGGGTTTGCTTTAAGTTGCTCGCCCATTTGTAAACCAATACCATAACTTGCTTTTTCAGCACCTGTACTAAAATTATCTGACATAATGTGTTTTTCACGTTTTGTTAGTTAAAAGACCCGCGTATGCTAACATAAAAAGAATCGCCTTTGGGCTCAGTTTAGCGCTTTTCAGGTGAGTTTTTCTCTGCACGGCGCTTTAAAAAAGCGACTAATAATGTTAGCAAAGGTAAACTAATACAAATAACAGCGATAAGCTCGCTTGCCAATAGCGCAGCGGCACCAACAAATATAAGCGGCACCACAATCAAGCCAACGCAAGCAATAAATAAAGCAGCTATGACAGGGAAGTGTTTATCATATTTAGTGATCAAATGCGCTGTTAAAACATTAAAGCCAAGGCAATAAATAATAGCGGTGAGCAATGCATTATCAGGTTCAGCATCTAATGCCATTTTTACTAATAAATTAATGGCGCTATGAAAGCAGTAGCTAAACACAGTCCAAAGTAAAATATGTTTGATTATACGTTGTGGTTTAGACAAAGGGCGTGAAGTATTCATATTAGTACTTTCCAATAAAGAACTGTTCCATAAAGC
>NZ_JBQSVO010000046.1:0-25135 GCF_052376275.1 Pseudoalteromonas sp. AOP7-A1-14
TTAGTATTAAACTGAGGTTTTAATTAGCAAGATTACCGTTGGCAGCATTGGCAACGCTGCGCAGCGGGATCGAGATTGAGGGTTTGCTCATCTATTTTTTCTTCGCAATCACAACAGTATCCATACTGGCCAATTTCAATCTGACTCAATGCTGCTTCCAGAGTATTTAACCGGGCAATAAGTGGTTGGTATTCCGGGCCAACTTTATTAGCGAGTAATTCAATCCAAAGTGAAGGTTCGGCATCGTGTATGAGTGCTAATATCGTGTGGTGAGCTGTCTCTGACGATGTATGCAATCTTTTCAGTAGTTGACACCTTATGCTCGTAAGCTCATTGCAAACTTGCAGGTGGTAATGATTAGTGTGATTTAACATGGTGAACCCTCATCGCTGTTGAGGAGGGATTATTTATCAGTTGCTGGTTTGTCACCATGACTTGCATCAAAGAATAGGGGCTTTGGCATATATTTTTAAAACGCTTGCAACGTCTTTTTTGCTTTTAAGACGCCTTATTTCATCAAAAAGCGTGTCTGCTTGCGGATATTGCCGTTTTAAATAGCCTAGCCATTGCTTTGTACGAGAAGCAAAATACTTTTCGTCTTTACTTGGATCGTGATGCATTGAAGAGTGAATTATATGATATAAAATATGTTCCCATTGCAACGCTTGGTAGTCTTCATTGTTGATATGCGCCTTAATTTTTTTAGCTAAGTCAGGATGCGATAACGCTCCGCGACCCAGCATTAAATCGCTGCAGCCGCTTCGCTTTTGACACAGTAGAGCATCGTTCACTTGCCAAATTTCGCCATTGGCGATGACGGAAATATCTTTATCTTTAATTAGAGGTGGGATCTTTTCCCAGTATGCAGGAGGGTTATAACCATCTCGTTTAGTACGAGCATGAATAGCAATACTTGAAGCCCCAGCACTGACAACGGCATCAAAAATTTCTTGGCTGTTGCTATCATCATCAAAGCCTAAGCGGATTTTAGCACTGACATTATGCTCGTCAGCCACTGCATCACGAACAGTTTTTATTATTTGGTACATGTGCTCGGGATCTTTTAACAGCACAGCACCGCCTTTACTTCGGTTAACTGTTTTGGCAGGGCAGCCAAAGTTTAAATCAATGCCATGGGAACCAAGTTTTATGGCCTTTACTGCATTCTCAGCCAGCACGTTAGGGATTTGACCTAGTAACTGAATCCTTACAGGTGTGCCTGAACGAGTGAAACCATTGTTATGGAGTTCGGGACAGTAGCGGTAAAATACTCGCTCAGGTAAACATAAATCCACAACCCGGACAAACTCGGTAACACATAAATCAAAGCCACCGATATCAGTAAGTAATTGGCGCATTTTAAAATCGACAACACCTTCCATCGGCGCTAACACTAATTTCATCAACAAGGCTCAATTAAAGACTGGAAAGGGCGCGTAGTTTACTCTGATAATACTGTTATCTCAAGTAAGCACCTTTGGTCATTAAATGTATTTCTTCTCGTTAATTGGCTTTAACAACCATAGTTAATTTACGATAAAGAAATTTATTTTAAAATTCGTGAAATATACTGTTTTAGTTAAGGCTAGTTGTTTACTGAGAGTGATTAAAATAAACATAGTTAAAGATAATTCAACCGCATTGATATTAAGAGCAGTTGTTATCGGTACAGCATGCTTTACAGCAAAAAATGCACAAGTTAGCCCATTTTAGTTCCATAAATGGTACTGAGTATCAAGTTGACGCTACAGAAGTTAAGTGAAGGGAGTGCAATGCGCCGAAGAGAAAAACGACACAAAGCGCAGCTAATCAGCTTATTTTGTGATTTAGTATAGTAAATTAGTTAGTGCCGTGAGGCCTTTATACTAATAGTCCGCAGTAGTAATAAAAACACATAAAAAAACCATTACTAAAGAGGTTGTCGTCCATGATGTATCGCGTATACAGCAAAAGATCTTCAGTGATTGAAAATGTATCTTACTACACAGCTCCGGGTCAGGAAATGACTGAAAATGAATTGCCTATAAGCCTTATCGCAATCACTTCACAATGGCTCTATTTAGCAAATACCACGTAACTTAAGTTATCAATTTACCGTGCAGCTGACGCACCATCAGAGCAATCTAGTTACTTTATAATATATCGTGATAATGGCGATAAGATACAATTTCTAACCCCTAGTGGCATGAAAGCTTTATTATTGGGGATTATTGAAACGCCGATGATTTTACTCTTAATGAAGTGTGTTTCAGGTAGCGCAACATGCACCTCAGTTTACTGATGAATAATTACAACAAGGTACATTAGTTATCCTAACAGCAATGGCCGAACGTGGTGTAAGAGTGACAAAAATCAAGCTTAAAACCTTTATACATAGCCTGACATCGTCTATTATATGCGGCGAATTATCGTGCTTAATAAAAGGTAGTAAAAATGTCAGATGATAAAGATTTTAAAGATCCGTTTAACGTTATGTACTTCATCGCTTTTTTAGCGGTTTTTGTTGGTATAGGTTGTCTCAATGCTATTTTAGGTTGGATCACCACTTTATCTTAATTTGCTTTATGTAAATTGATAGGTTGTTGTTGCGACCTAATATACCCGAGTCACCTTAAAATGCAGAATTTAGCGCTTCACAGAGGCTTATTATCGAGAAGTTACTTTGCAACAATGGCAGTTCCTTGGGTATATTACTAATTTTAATAACTTCTTACCGACAACCGATTTATCTAGTGTTATAATTACCTGCTTTGTAATATTAACTATTTGAGCAGTTCAAATTATGACTCAAGCAACGCCAGCAATTATTAAAGATAGCATTACTACTATTGTGGATTACCCAAAGGCGGGTATTTTATTTCGCGATGTCACTACTCTAATGGCAAATCCATCTGCTTTTCAGGCAACTATTAATGCTTTTATTGATGCCTACAAAAATCAAGGATTCACCAAAATCATTGGCACTGAATCTCGTGGTTTTATCTTTGGTGCACCATTATCCTATGCATTAGGCATCCCGTTCATTCCTGTAAGAAAGCCAGGTAAGTTACCACGTGAAGTGATCTCACAAGATTACCAATTGGAGTATGGTGACGACGTGCTTGAACTGCATACCGACGCTATAGTTAAAGGTGATAAAGTATTATTAGTTGATGACTTATTAGCAACAGGTGGTACGATTGAAGCCACTATTAAATTAGTTAATAAGTTAGGTGGCAATGCCACAGACGCGGCATTTGTTGTGTCATTACCAGAGCTTGGTGGTGAACAACGTATTGAAAAAATGGGCGTTAATATTTTAAAGTTGGTTGAATTCGAAGGCGAATAATTCATGAGTTATCAGGTCCTAGCGAGAAAATGGCGACCACAGACCTTTCACCAATTGGTCGGTCAGTCTCATGTGAGACAAGCGCTAATTAATGCGTTGACACAAAACAGACTGCACCACGCTTATTTATTCACCGGGACCCGAGGCGTAGGTAAAACCACGATTGCGCGTATTTTTGCCAAAAGTCTTAATTGTGATGAAGGTATTTCTGCTGATCCGTGTGGAAAATGCAGTAGTTGTACTGATATTGAGGCTGGGCGTTATATTGATTTATTAGAAATCGATGCGGCGTCACGTACCAAGGTGGAAGACACTCGGGAAATCCTTGATAACGTTCAATATGCACCAACTCGTGGTCGTTACAAAGTGTACTTGATTGATGAAGTACATATGCTCTCAAAGCATAGCTTTAACGCATTATTAAAAACGTTGGAAGAGCCTCCAGAGCATGTAAAATTTTTACTCGCTACCACGGATCCACAAAAACTACCTGTCACTATTTTATCGCGATGCCTACAATTTAATTTAAATGCGATATCACAACCAGAAATTAAACAACAGCTTGAATTTGTACTTCACGAAGAAAAGTTGAGTTACGACAGTCAAGCGCTGCAAATTATTGCCAAATCTGCAGATGGCAGTATGCGTGACGCACTAAGCTTAACTGACCAAGCTATTGCACAGACTAACGGCGATATTAATCATCAAGCCGTGCAGGCCATGCTCGGATTAATGGATACCCATTATAGTCAGCATATGTTGGCAGCTTTACTCGCTCAAGACGGTAAAACATTACTTGATGAAATAGCGGCAGTGGCTACTAAAAGTCCAAACTATCCTGCCTTGTTAGATGACTTAATCGCACTGACACATGTTATTCAGCTTACTCAGTTAGTCCCTAGTGCAGCTGAGCTTGATGAACATAATCAAGAATTTGTAGAGCAGGTAGCTGCAAGTTGTGATGCTAAGCAGATTCAAGTGTATTATCAGTTATTATTGAACGGAAAAAAAGACCTACACTGGGCGCCAGAACCACGACTTGGTTTTGAAATGGTGCTACTGCGTTTACTTGCGTTTGAACCGAGCGAGCAGTTTGCTCAAGCACCCATAAACAATAACAGTCTGCAGCAAAGTGTGGAAGTAAAACAACAACGTGCAAGCTCACTGCGCGACATTATTAATAAAACTAAACCGCAATCTAACGACATAGATGTACATAAAGCTGACCAAAATAAAGCGCCAACGAGTAATGAATCTGTCTCTATAAATACTCAGCAAGTACATGATATTGCTCATGCTCATGCTCATGCTCAAGTAAATGATGTGCAAATCGCTGATAATTATCAAGCTAACAACGTTGCGAATAGTGACAATGAAACTGATATCGAAGCTAATGAATCATTATCTGAATCATCGCCAAGTATTGATGAAGCAACGATTGCGTCGCAATTTGATGATGTGATGAGCCAAGCGACAGAGCAAGGTTTTCAGCAACAGCCAGGAAAGAATGAAACTGACTCTGAGCCACAAGCTCATGATAGTAACCTTCATGGATGGTCCGAAACTGAATCTCAAAATGCTGAACCGCATAATTTGGAAACCGAAACGGTTTCGCCTGCTAATTCGCCAGTGCAGTTTGCAGGTGGTGACGTTGCACAAAAAGAGGCGCAAGCACAATCTGCTATTGCCCGCATATTACGTGATAGAAATATATCAGGTACAGGTACTTTATCAGGTGCTAAAATTGAACCTACGTCAATTCAAGCAAGCACTGAATCTGAGGACCCTTCGCCAAAAAAGCTACAACCCCAACAAAAAGGGGCAGTACAAAAACCAATAGCGAATAAAACAGCTAAAGTTGATTTTAAGCAAAAACATCAAACTATCACTGAGAATTTAGCGACAGAGTTACTTGAGCAAATTAACCCGCAAAAAACCGTGAATAAAGTAGAGGCAGAACCACAAATACCTGTGCCTGATGACTTTGAAAGCCCGATAAGCAGTATTAAGTTTGCTCACGAACAAGATGAATGGGCATATTTAATTAAACGAATGGGGCTTGGTGGCCGAATGCGCCAATTTGCGCTGCATTCTATTTTTAACAAAAATGACCTACAACTACGCATTAGTGTTGACTCGTCGCAAAAACATTTAGATAGTCCGGTACTTAGACAAAAGCTAGATGCTGCACTAAGCGAAATATACAACCGTAATGTTGAGCTGACCATTGAGTTTGCTCAAGGAGTCATTGATTCGCCATTTTTAATTCAGCAAAAAATTGATGCTGGTCGATATCAACAAGCGATAGATGTGATTAATTCAGACAACAATATCATCCAGTTTAAGCAATTATTTAGCGCAGAAATTGACGAAAACAGTATTCAGGCATTGTAATTCACTACAATAGCCCTTATCTTCAAGCCAACTAAGTATTTTAGAAAGAGAGAGAATTATGTTTAAAGGTGGAATGGGTAATATGATGAAGCAAGCGCAGGAAATGCAAGAGCGCATGCAAAAAACCCAAAATGAAATTGCCAGCATGGAAGTTGTTGGTGAAGCGGGTGCCGGTCTTGTAAAAGTAACTATGCTTGGTAATCACAATGTACGTCGTGTTGAACTTGATCAAAGCCTAATGGAAGACGATAAAGACATGATTGAAGACTTACTAGCAGCGGCTTGTAATGACGCAGTCCGCCGTGTTGCAGATGAAACACAAGAGCGCATGAGTAAAGTAACTGGCGGTATGGAATTGCCACCAGGTATGAAAATGCCGTTCTAACACAAGGTTGAATAGCTAGATAATGCAATTATCACCTTCACTCACTACGCTTATTGATGCGCTACGATGTCAGCCGGGCATTGGGCCTAAATCTGCGCAGCGTATTGCGTTTCACTTACTGGAACGCGATCGACGTGGCGGCACGCAGTTGGGTCAAGCACTGACTAAAGCGATGACTGCCGTCGGGCATTGCCAAACGTGTCGTACTTTTTGTGAGCAACCGCAATGCGAAATTTGCTTAAGCAATAAACGCCAAGACAGTGGTCTATTGTGTGTTGTTGAGTCGCCAACTGATGTACTCGCAATTGAACAAACAGGCCAATATAAAGGGCTATATTTTGTTCTAATGGGGCACTTATCACCCATTGATGGTATTGGGCCCAATGAAATTGGCCTTGATGTGCTTGAACGTCAATTAAAGCAGGGCGCAGTAAATGAAGTGATTTTAGCCACTAACCCAAGTGTTGAAGGCGAAACTACAGCGCATTTTATTGCCCAGCTTTGCCATAAATATCAAGTGGGCGCGTCACGCATTGCCCATGGTATACCGGTTGGTGGGGAGCTTGATTTATTGGATGGCATGACACTTACACATGCCTTTAATGGTCGTCGTATCGTTAGCCAAGAATAATAAACTTACCCACAACTTAACTAAAAGCCTGCACTTATTTATGCAGGCTTTTTTGTAGTCTAAAATTTATAGTGTTGAGCTTATAACCTCAAGGGGTAGTCATGCCTTCCGATGAAGCTAAATCTGCTACCATTACCGATAACTTTGTTGCTCCTGCGTGTGATGACTTTATAGAAATACTCTATCAAGATGATGATATATTACTTATTAATAAACCCAGTGGGCTGTTTAGCTTGTCAGGGAAGAACCTGCTTAATTGGGATTCAGTGCATTATCGTTTGGTGCACGGGCAAGCGGGAAGAACGCCGTCTTTTGTTAATGCTAAGCTCCCCCATAGGTTAGATTTTGGTACCTCAGGTATTATGGTTGTGGCGCTTAATAATGAGTCGGCAAGTCATCTTAATAAACAATTTCAAGCACGTAAGGTAAAAAAAAGTTACGTGGCAGTGCTTGAAGGATGGCTTAATGATGATGAAGGAGTATTCAGTGCGCCAATTGCTAAAGATAAGGAACTTTTCCCAAAAGTTAAGATTTGTCATATCCAAGGAAAACACGCCAGCAGTGAGTATAAAGTGTTGCAGCGCTTAGAAAATCCTAAGCGCTGCTTGGTACGTTATAACCCGCATACGGGGCGTACTCACCAATTACGAATACACAGCTTGAGGCTAGGCCACGCTATTTTAGGTTGCGATTTGTATAAAAGCGCACAAAGTGAAGCGATGGCTTCGCGTTTATTATTACATGCCAGCGATATTTACTTTCAGCACCCAAAAAATAACCAACAGATGCACGGGCAGTGCCCATGCTCATTTTAATATTCCGTAGGCATATCTCTTCTTGAGTTATGTCAATCTTGCTTTTTACTAACTAAAGTGACTTCACCAAATACATCAGCATCAATAAAGCCAAGATTACGACTTCCCTTAACAGGCTCAATTTTATGGGAGCCCATAAAGTGCTCTCTTACGTCGCTGCCGTCGTTATCACAGTATGCGAGCATAAAACCAATTACTTTATCAGCAGTTATCGTCAGTGGTGTGTTTTCGCCGTCTTGCTTATAATTATCAACGTAGAGCTTAATTGCAACCTCCCAAATAATGTTGTTAGGGGTTTTGGGGTCGCGCTTCCAATTACTAATAAGATGATCAGTGTATAAGTGTGGTTTTTTATCTGGGCCAAAATCAGCAGCCTGATTATCTAAACCGATGTGATAAGCAAAAGCAGTGTGATTGTATTGATGGTTTCCACCCGAAGCGTCGCTATCTATAAATATTTCTAGTGCATCATCATCCCAATATTTATCAATAGGGTTAGCATGGGAATCAATTAAGACATCATCAACAATAATCGCTTGTAAATAAAGGTAATTTTCATCCCACAATAGCCGGTATTTACCACTGAAATCTGTTTTAGAAGGAAGTACGCCATCCATTAAATGTGGCATCGCGTGCCAATCTGCATGTTGCCAAGCAGCGTCAGTGACTCCATCAATGACAATCGGAGTATCGGTGTAATTTGCCTGTTGCGCCATCACTTGGCTACTAAATAAAAGTGAGGCTGCTAATAACTTTATGCTCATGTTCTTACTCGCTTATTTTATAAATTATTTAAGTTAACAGATTACGACTATTTTTTCACGATAGTAATAAAATCTAAACGAGGGCATGGTTTGCGTTAATATTGTCTAAGTGTGAATATTAACCTCAGTGGTTTTTAAATTTTTTCTGGAAGTTAGCAAACCTTACCCGGTATATATTACATAACCCAGACACTTTGCTGATTGGAGGTTTACACAATGACTGCAGCAAAAAAGAAACGCTAGGCTTTCAAACAGAAGTTAAGCAATTACTTAACTTAATAAACCACTAAATCCAGTCAATCTCCGTTATTAATTTCTATCCCAAAATAATGCTTTTTAAAAAATATAAAACAATAGTTTACCATCATCTTGACGCCACCTATCGCTGTCTATCACCGAATAAAAACTAATAATACCCGTGAGAATTGCGTACCACGCCGTGTAGCATCATTTTATAATTAATACTTTGGGACACAAATGAAGTTAAAAGCCAATGAATATAACGGCTGCGAAGTTAAAGAGCATTAACGGACAAACCTGTTCGCTACAAAATAGGCACTTATCTAGCAAAGACTTTAGCGATACCTCGTGAAGAGAGTGTCAGAAAATGAAAGTCCAGTGCATGATCCATGGTATCAACTGGTACAAGTTCTAATGTTTAATGATGCGAGATATTAAACAGGATAACATCATGTATAAACGGTGATTTGCGCGAGCAATATATATCAGAGATAAACATCACTTTTCAGTATTGCTTAAATCCATGAATGATGAAAACTTGGCGACGTGCAGGGGCGAAGGATTTGCGTTTAACTCGATCATTGAACTTAGATCGGCCCTTAGATTTTTCTTGCGACAAGGTTATATATCTAATTCTGAATTTGAAGCTTTACGCCCTAGTGATTTTGCTAATGACGATAAGCCAAGAGAGCCTCATTTACCGCTTAATGAGTGTCGGTTAATTTGGAGTAACGTTGATCAGCTAGCCTTAACTGATAGAAATAGGGGCTTTACGGTGCGCTATGGTTTTTGGCTGTCGTATTAATACACTCGATACGGCGCATAAGTCGGACTTTGATTTAGATAATCGCCTATTACTGTAAGAAGAAAATACGAATGGATTGATAAGTGGGTGGGTATGCTAAAAAAAGAGCAGCCTGCTGATTTAATCTCTCATAGCATCTATCTATAGTAGGCTTTAACCAACGGTTTGGCTTCCCATAATGGGCTGGTGATATAAATTCCCCGCGGTATACTTGTCCTTGTAAATATCCAGGGGTAATGCCCTCCATAGCGACTACTTATTTTTTGTGTAATACATACTGGATGGAAGGCTCATTTCGTTATTCTTAATAAACATTTTAGTTGTGCTTGTACTTCTCATACTTCAAGCCATGGATGATATGTTTAAGTTGTAAGGTCAACAAACTGATTTTTTTATGACAATGTAACATTTTGCGAATGATACAGCGCCAACATCAGCTATGTTAGATAGAATTTTTCATCACTCATATATTGATCAAATTAAGGGTGAGAGTTACAGGATCAAAGAAAAGTAACAAATCTGATTAATGTAAAACTTTAATAAATAGTGGATCATTGTTCAAATGGTGGAGTGATTCACTTTTTTGGTTGCTGTTGATACTTGGCATAAAATCATTGATTCAGAATGGTTATCGAAGCACGAAAAACTGCCAGTTAAGAAACAACGCCTGCTGTGATTAACAAGCGAACACCACGCATAGCTTGTTTTGTTTTAACAACGAGGGGAGGCGCCATTGGTTAACGTGATGTGTTA
The DNA here is from genome assembly GCF_052376275.1 of Pseudoalteromonas sp. AOP7-A1-14. Lineage (NCBI taxonomy): Bacteria > Pseudomonadati > Pseudomonadota > Gammaproteobacteria > Alteromonadales > Pseudoalteromonadaceae > Pseudoalteromonas > Pseudoalteromonas sp. AOP7-A1-14. The sequence goes on from NZ_JBQSVO010000046.1 coordinate 10,116, forward strand.
GTTCATTGTAGCACTGGCTAAAGCGATGGCTTCGCGTTTATTATTCATGCGAGCGAGTTACATTTTGAACATCCAACCAGCGAAAAACGTATTCATGGTCAATGCCCTTGTTCGTTTTAATTATTTAAAGTAATAATCATTAAGCGATTATTACTTTAATACCAAGGCGTTCAAGCCCCTCTAAATAATTGTTGGGTATATTGCTGTCGGTAACCACTGTAGTGACTGCTGCCGGTTCAAGAATTTTATGTAGGCAAACATGTTCGAACTTAGATGAATCAGTAACAATTATTATTTCAGACGCGATTTTACACATCACTCTATTTAACAATGCTTCAGCCTCAAAGTGTGTGGTAATGCCGCGTTCCATATGAAAACCATCAACGCCTAAGAATAGTTTATCAACATGTAAATCTTCTAAGCACTTTTCAGCTGAGCTACCAAAAAAAGACATATTTTTACGTCTTAATGTACCGCCAAGTAACATAACGTCTACTTCGTCATATACCGACAGCTTATTCACAACATTTAAACCATTAGTAATAATGGTCAAATTTTCTTTATCTTTTAAGTGCGCCGCAATTTGAATGGTGGTAGATCCCGAATCTAAAATGATTGAATCATCAGAGTTAATTAGTTGGGCAGCGGCTTTACCAATACTGAGTTTTTCTTCAGCATGGAGTGTTTGTTTCCGGTCTATGGCGAGTTCGGTTTCAATTACATTTTTTTCTTTCAGCATTGCCCCGCCGTATGAACGAGCAGCAATACCTTGCTGCTCTAAAAATCGCAGGTCTTTTCTTATTGTAACGGTTGATACGTCATATTTCTCTGCGAGGTGAGGGACTTGTACGCTGCCTGTTTCCTTTAACATTCGACTAATTTGCTCACGTCTTTGGCTGGTGTCGCGCATAATTTCCCTTTTATAAAAAAGTTTCAAACCTAAATAATGAAGCATAATTATATATGAAATGAAACATTATTACCAATAAAGCCTTTCGGTTTTATAAATAATTAAAAAATAATATACGCTATAAATTAAAGTATAGCGTGATTAGCCTACCTATCTATTCAAATGTATCAACAAAAGGGGGAAGCTTATTTAATGTAAAAGCCACTCAAGATATGAGTGGCTTTTATTAAAAAGAAGTCATAAAAAAATATCGTTTTATTTAATAATTTTTATTTTGAACCCTTCGTTAAAATTCTGAAACGAGTTTGTCGACAACGGCCTCAAGATAATCTTTTTGTGCGGGATTAAACCCCATATGTTTAACCCTTATGTTTCCATTTTTTCCTATTATATAGGCTGTTGGCATAGCTATAATTTCGTAATCAGTGCCCACTGTACTGTTATAGCCAGCTACAACAGGGTATGAAACGGGGTGTTGAGCTAAAAACGCATTAGCGGCCTCTGACTCTTGCTCTAAGTTTATTGCAATTACCTCAAAGCCTTTGTCTGCATACTCTTTTCGTAGCGCATTTAAAAAAGGGAATGAGCGGCGACATGGTACGCACCATGACGCCCAAAAATCAACATACACTACTTTGCCTTTATAATCAGATAGGGTGATCGTGTGTTCATTGTTTAATAACGGTAAAGAAAATGCTGGAGCAGTTTCTTTTACCGCTAACGGCTGAGCTACACAAAAAGAGCATCCTATGTACAACAATAAATAGATAATTGGCTTCATTAATTAACCGCCTTTGTTGGCGTCAACTCTAATAACAAGTAACCTTTAAATTGAGTCTTTAATTTAGCGCTGGCCCCTGAGACTGTGCCTAAAATTTTATTATTCACATAATCTTTTATTTGATACTCGCCTTGTTCTAACCCTCTTAGTTCTACTTCGCCACCCCAGCTATCGGCATAAAATGCGTAGTACATATTAGCGCCTTTTTGTATTGCATGGGTTTCTGGGAGGTCAAAACCAATATCGTATAGCTCCCCTAAATAGATACCTTTCGGTAGCATTTTTTCTTTATATATATCAATCCATTTTTTCCATGTTTGTTCTGTTTCTTTATCTAAGGCAAACTCAGCGGCAATACCTGTTGAGTTAGGCATGGTAAATTTTGTGCCAATAATACCTCCAATACCAACAGATGATGCGAAGTCATTGGCATTATCGCTAAGTTCAACATGATCTCCATAATAAGGTGACGATTCGCCCATTAAACCTTTTAGCGTCTTTCCTTTGTGGCGTATTTGCCAAGACGATAATGGGTCTGAGCTAACAGTCTGATTCATATAGGGCAAGTTATGGAAAGCGTACGATGTGCCGCAAGGACAAATTTCAATCACCGCATCGGGGTTTACTTCTTTTGCTGTTTTAAATATTTCTTCCCAATACTCAGCTAACTTTTCTACAGACTCTTCTGGGTGTTCATGATTGTGTGCAGGGTTATAACAAGGTGCAACGCCGTTGAGGTGGTGTCCGTCAATTTTGAGTCCTTCATATCCCCATTCCCCCAGCATTTTGCGAACAAGTGCTTTACTGTGCTCAATTGTGTCTTTGTAGGCAGGGCAAAGGTAAAAACTATTCCACCATGTTACGTCTTGAGCAGCTCCGTTTTCATCAAGTAATAACATATCGGTGTGTTCGTGTAATAAGTCGGTGCCAGGATCTACCGCTAAAGGAGCCCACCATAATTTTGCTTTTAGCCCGGCTTCGTTTATTTTGGATACAAAGGCTTTCATATCTTCATCGCCATTGGGAAACTTTTTACGATCTAAGTACCAATCTCCTTCAGCTGTTTGCCAACCATCATCGAGAACAGCCCATTCTAAGCCCATTTTTTTAGCGGTTTCTAATGTACCAAGCACTTCATTTACATCAAAGTTACGATCGTAACCCCACGCACACCAAATAGGTTCGTATGCTGAGTCGGGTACATCAGCCATTTTTAACCCTTTATCAGCCATTACTTTGCGGTAGTTTTTAAGTGTGACGTAATAATCGTTATTATGGATGTTTACAAAGGTTTGAATGGTATTCAGTGTTTCACCTTTTTTGAGTTCATTTCCTTTTTCAAGCTCAACGTGAATTGTTGCACCGTTATCTGTTTTTCTATAATTAAGTGGTAATGAGACTAATTTGGGCGATGTTTCGGTATGGCCGACGGCAATACCTATATCTTTTCGCCATAAATCAACGATTGCAGTGCCGCCGCCGTAATCAGATGAGTTCATGCCCATGTAATTTTGTTGGCTATAACCAGGAGTGATTGGGGTTATCCAATCTCTTCGATCTACATAAGAAGCGCCCTGATAAGACCAGTAAGCGGGTTGCTCGGCTTGAACTGTTTTATCGTCTAAAAGTGTGTAGTCGTTATTAACCCATTTTACAATTTTAATATTAGCGTCAGTTGTATTAGTGTAACTCACATTAAAAAATGCCATAGTCGGGTAACGTTTATATACACTCACGACTGTTTTTTTAAGCAGTCCCTGTGATGATATACCGCTTAGCTCTACTTGAGTGCCGTTGCCTAATTCGTTTTCTATTGGCTGCACTTTTTTTTCAATAAAGTTAAAGTCGCTAATTACTTTTTTATCAAGTGTCACCACATATTCACTAGGCTTAATGTCGCCTAACGCTATTTGGGTTCCGTTTACATTCCCGACAATATTGCTATGTAGTAAATTATTAAATTCTAAAGAAAGAGCATCTGTTTTTACGGTGTAGACTATATCATTGTTTATATTTGAGTTAATTGCTTGTTTAGAACAGCTTATAAGTGAAAAAATGCTAATGGCGCAAATGAGTAAGTTAGAGGTATAATTTTTTTTCATTATTTGTCCTTTAAAATAATATATTGAAAGTGCAAAGCTAACGGTTAGTTTTCACTTATATTGAAAAAACGAATGGCGTTGTTAGCATATAAATTATCAATCACGCTTTTTGGTAATGCTAAACCCACGATATCGCCATCCACTTCAGGCACACTTAATGACTTATCCGTATTTAGATACAGCCAGTCTTCAGTCCATTTCTTATGAGTTTCTTTTTTAAGCTGCATATCAACAGCATCTGGATCGTGAGTTAAATCAGTCGCATATAAAATACGAGTTTGATATTTAATAAAAAATTCACGTACTTTCTGTCTATCGAGTTTTGATTGATACTGAATTTGCCCCATTCTTGCTGCCAAATCGACAACTGTATTTGGGTAGGTATCTAAAAATAAGGCTATTTCATCAACGCTCCACTCTAAACTTGCTAAGTGTGCTCCCATAAAATGCATATCAGGGTGTTTATTAAGCATATTGTTACGTACTTGCATTTGTTGCTCATAGCTTGGCATTTCAGGGTGTAAATACATATGGTATTGTGGATGGGCGGCAAAATATTGTTTATCATTATTTACCGTCATTTTACTCACAGGTAACCAGCAATTTTTAGGCTCGCCTTGATGACCAATTAATGGAATGTTTTTATTGGTTAAATGGTTAAAAATAGGATCGAAAATTGGATCGTCAATCATTACCAAATTTTGTTTTTGGTTTTTAAAGTCCATCCCTATGTTTTTCCATACTTTTACTGCTTTTGCGCCTTTATCCACTGCTGAATCAATGCGTTTAATTACGTTGTTTTTCCATTGCGGGGTATCTGCGCCTTGCATTGAAAACGTAGTAACGAAATAAAAATTATGCGGGTATTTTTTCGAAAATAACTCCGCAATACTCGCTTGTTTATCAATACTAGGGAAGTCGGGGTAGTCGACGTTTATTGATAGTAACTTTATGTTATCTTTTTGCGCTTGCTCAATAAAAGCGGCAGATGTGCTATTGGCATGTACATGAGCGTCAATTTTATTTACTGAATAGTAATCACTCATTGTGTAGTGTGCACTGTTAGCGTTATCACTTACGCTTGAGCAACCGGTTAAAGAAAATGCGAGAACAGAAATCGCGACAATGTGTTTTTTCATAATAGCCTCTCAAAAATTAGTTACTAGATTTGTTATTTTCAGGCTCTATAGCCAATAATATTGCTGCGATAATGGCGAGTATGATGCCTAAAATCTTAAGCTCATTCGGGATAACCCCAATAAAAAGGATACTTAATATTGAAGAAATTAAAGGGGCACCTGCGTTTGTTAAAGGCGACACTACCATTGCTTTGCCATAACGAAATGCATAAACCAAGCATAAGGCACCAATAGAGTTTAGGATTTGAATACTTGCAATTGATGGGATTGTACTAAAATCAAAGTCTTTTAATGACTGTGTATCAGTCATAAAGTAAGCAACAGGAATTAATAGAAGCGCCGTAATTGTCATGTAAAAAAAGATACTTTCGGCGTTCATATGGTTATTAGAGAACTTCATAAAAAAAGCTTGTAGCCCCCATGCAGCCATTACTGAAATAGCGAGTAAGAACCATACTAAATTGTGGGTACTTGATTCATCGCCTTGTGAGTATTCAAATAATGGCAGTGTTATTAGCGCTAAAAAAATACCAATAGTGCCTAGTTTGCCAGTACGTTCTTTGAGTAATAAAAAAGATAAAACGATAGTGATGAGTGGCGACAATGAAACAATGGGGAAAATAAGGTAAGCAGGGCCGGTATCTACAGCATGGAATAACAGCATTTGACCACCCGAGCCAAGAAACCCAATTGTACACCCCAGTAAAATTGAGTATTTATCAGTTGCTAATTTCCAGCCGACTAATTTAAGGGCGATAACGCAAGGAATGACCATTGTCACAGCCCAAATAGAATAAATAATTGTTGAGGGAGTGCCGCTTCCGAGCATTGCGGTAAGTGCCCCCCATAATCCCCACATAACGGTAACAGCGACCGCGAAAAGTAACCAAGGTTTTTGCATTTTGTATATCTCTTATTATATTGGTGATAGCTTTTATCGTATTGAATGATGCGAAGTTATATCTAAACGTTGTTATCGAATGCCTATATATTTTGTATAGGCATTCGTTTTTAGCATTAAAACTTAAAAAGATGCACGTACGCCTAAGCTAAGTGTTCTTCCATATAGTTGAATGGAGCCGGGCATATCATCTCGACCTTGATATGTTTGGTTTGATTCATCAAGCAAATTTTGTGCTTCAACAAAGACTTGAAAGTTTTCGTCAATGTCATATTGCATTGATGCAGAAACAATATATTGCTCATCCATAGATGTTTGATAATCATCACCAAGTGGGCTAAATGGGTCAGTTACGTAACCATCGGTATAATCTAGTGCTATTTGGGTGCTGAATTTATCATCTTCATAAATGAATGAAACAGAGTATGAGTTATCAGCAACACCTGATAACGAACCCGCATCTACCCCATCGACTGTTGTACTTGTGTCTGTATAGGCATAGCTTGCGGTAAATCCAAAACCACTTTCGAAGAATTTCTGTACACTTAGTTCAGCACCTAAAACTTCTGCTGAATCGCCGTTAATAGGCTGAGTTACTTGGAATATTTCGGATGCAATTTCTACTTGAGTGGTATTCATTGTAATAAAACCGTCCAAGTCTTTCCAAAATATGGCACCGGCTAACAATCCACCGTCTTCAAAATACCACTCTAGAGAAAGATCGGCTTGATCTGAAAATACTGGCTCAATACTTGGGTTGCCACTAATCGCCATAGTGAATAACCCCGACTGTGCGTTATCGGTCGTAAGTGGAGCCAATTGATCTAAAGTTGGTCGCGATAATGACTGTGCTAATGCGCCACGTAACAAAAGATCTTCGCTAAGGTAAAAACCCGCATTTATTGCGGGAAGCAACTTACTATAGCTTCCTTGTGCTTCTTGGTTGGCACTATCCGAATAGGTAACATCCCAAGATGGATTCGCTGCGTCGGGGTTAACGATTTGTATAGACTGGATAGAGTTATAAGAATATTTAGACGACACTTCGGTTTCAATCCAACGTAAACCAACATTAGCAAACCATTCTTCGCCGGCTAAATCGGCTTGAACATAAACTGCGGTCGTATCTTCTGTAATATCATAAGAATTTACGGGGTTAAAAATAGGTGACCACAAATCAGACTCATTCTCGGAAAATGTTCTTTCATTTCCTAAATAGTCTGTAATTGTTTGACCATCTGATGCCGCTAAACCGGCTGCATAATCAGGGATACTAAAAATTGGAAAAGAGCGGGGAATATTTGCAGAATCACCAGCAAAGAAATCATCATAAGGGAATTCTCTGGTAACATCAGCGCCCACTTCGCCAAAAGTGAACGGATAGCCACAATAATTACAAGCGCCTAGTTCATAGTTATCGTAAGCGGCATTTGTTTTATCTCTTGATGTAAACGCAGCACCAAACTGTACTTTTGGCATATATTCATAATCGAGAAATAGCTCCGCATCTAATGAAACACCGGTAACGGTGTCTTTAATATCGCTGCCATCACGAGCAGCCCAGTGCGGTGAAAAATCGTCATTGCCAAAGTCGTCAGATGTTCTGCCTTGTGTCCAATTTGCAATGTAATCAGGTAAACCGCCAGAATTAGACTCGTAATGACCAGTATGCGCACCAGGCGCACCCGCAACAACGTAAGTATTTTTACCGCCTGAGTCACGCTCAGAACTTGATTGGTAAATATCACCTTTAATAGTTAAATCATCGGTCGCATTAAAAGTACCACTTAAGCCAAACATTTTGGTATCAACAGTTCGGTGTTCATCCAATGTGATTAATTCCATCGACACATCTGCAATATCCATTGCTGTTACAACGTTACCATCGAGAACAATATTCGATAATCGATTTTGTGTAGCGCTTTCGTCTGCCATATAAAAGGACTGAGAGTATCCAGTTGCATCAGATTCTAGTTTTGTAAGCATTACATCGGCAACAAGTTCAAAACGATCGGATACTTTCCATTCAATCGAAGACGTAGCACCGGTACGTTGAAAGTCAGTTGCATAAACACCTAGTGCGTACGAACCAGGCATAACAAGGTTGGTTTCGTCAGAAGTGATATTTCCGTCATTGTTAACATCGTATGATATTTCATCATCGACACCAAAGAAGAAATTATCAAACATCTCATCGGTGCGTCTAGTGCCTGTTGAGTGTGATAAGCCAAAAATGAAGCCAACGGTATCATCAGAAAATGTATTACTATAAATAGCATTTAATTTTTTACCGGTATCTTCTGATAAATCATTGTAATCAGCGGTGGCAGAAAAAAGCATTTGCTGGCCTGGGTTATCAAAGGCACGCGCTGACTTAAGGTTGACAGCACCACCAATACTACCTTCTATATTTTTTGCTTCTACCGATTTCCATACATCCGCACCACTTATCATTTCAGAAGGGAGTACATCAAATGCAAAGTTACGACCGCCATCGTCGGTTGCTAAAATTCGATTGTTAAGTGTTACAATACTAAACTCTGGTCCGAGTCCTCGAATATTTACATATTGAGCTTCACCACCCCGAGTACGGCTAACAGTAATCCCCGAAATATGAGAAAGGGAATCCGCTACATTATTATCAGGAAACCGACCCAACTCTTCGGCGGCAATTGAATCAACTAAAGATTTAGCTTCTTGTTTTATATCTGACGATTTAGCAAGACTGCCACGAACACCTGTAATACTAATTACTTCAATGTCTTTACTTTCTTGCGTTTCTTGAGCTAGCACTTGTTGATGACATGCGCCAAATATTGCAATCGTCAATAAGGTTTTTTTAAAGCTGATCCTGTTGTTCATAATATTCACCTGTGGATTTTTTATTGTAATAAATATAGAAATTATTTTACTAAACCGCACAATTATATTGAAGGACATTGAAACCGCTGTCAAACGAAAGGTGACAATAAAATGAAATTAAATTAAAGTAATATTAACAATTGAGATTGATTTGCAATCTAAATGCATCTTTTTATTTAATTTTAATGGTTTTTATTATAAAGTGAAGCTAAATGAAACTAAAAGTTGTTTACTTGTTTCTATGTTTGTTTCATACTCAGCTCAGTTTCTTAAAAACATTTCAGTTTTAATTGCTTTATTAGGAGGTCAATTGAAAGTATTACAAGATTTAATTCAACAGCATAAAATGGGTAAACAAAATGGCTTATATTCAGTGTGTTCATCACACCCATTAGTGCTTGAGGCTGCTATGAAGCATGCATTAAATAAGGGGGAACATCTGATAGTTGAAGCAACGTCGAATCAAGTGAATCAAGATGGTGGTTATACAGGTAAAACACCGAGTGATTTTTATGATCTAATCCATGTTTTAGCTAATAAAGTAGGTTTACCTCTTGATAAAGTTATTTTGGGTGGAGATCATTTAGGTCCAAATTGTTGGCAGGATTTATCCGCTGAAGAAGCGATGGCTAAATCAGATGTGCTTATAGATGCTTATGTTAGTGCTGGTTTTAGAAAAATTCATTTAGATTGTTCAATGTCTTGTTCAGATGATCCTGTCCCCCTAGGAGATGCTGATGTTGCTAAACGTGCCGCTCGGATGTGCGCTGTCGCTGAAAAAGCATGGCATAAAGTAGGCGGTGAACCACCAGTTTACATTATAGGTACGGAGGTGCCCGTTCCTGGTGGGGCGCAGGAAGGGTTAGATTGCTTAGAAGTTACATCATCTGAGGCAGCGAATGAAACAATTAATGTGCATTATGACGCGTTTATTAAAGTGGGCTTAAAAGATGCTTGGGAGCGTATTATTGGCTTAGTTGTTCAGCCTGGTGTTGAGTTTGATCACCATAAAGTGATTGCCTTCGAGCCTGAAAAAGCGGCCGTATTGAGTCAATTTATTGAGTCAAATAAAAATATGGTATTTGAAGCACATTCAACTGATTATCAATCCGTTGGACATTTGAGTGAATTAGTAAAAGGGCATTTTGCAATATTAAAGGTTGGTCCGTGGTTAACATTCGCGCTTCGCGAAGCCGTTTGGGCTTTGGATGCTATTGAAAAAGAGTGGATAGACTTAGAATCACGCTCAAATGTAAAAAGTGTCATCTTAGAAGCAATGCATGAAAACCCAGTCTATTGGAAAAAATATTATGCAACTGAGGCAAAGCAACAAGCCTTAGATTGCCAGTACAGCTTAAGTGATCGAGTTCGTTATTATTGGCCTACGCCAAAAGTTGATTTTGCATTAGATCTATTGATTAGTAATCTTCAGCTTTCTCCACCACCTTTAACGCTACTTAGCCAGTTTATGCCCGAGCAGCATCAAGCTATTAAAGATGGAAAACTAAAAATGAATATACGTGAATTAATTTTTCATAAAATCTCTCAAGTATTAGAGCAGTATTCTGTTGCTTGTAATACAGCTGTTAACGCTTAAAAAAGGACGCTTAATCTATGACTTACTTAAACTACTCTCAAGATTTATTAAAAGAGAAAGACGCGTATTGGACGGCAAAAGAGATTCAACAACAGCCAGCATGTTGGGATAAAGTGCTCTCTAATTTAATACAAGTTCAGCCTAGTATTGATGCATTTTTGAAACCTATTTTAGCAAAGCCTAATTTACGAATTATTTTTACAGGCGCAGGTACATCTGCTTTTGTTGGTGAGAGTATTGCTCCTGCGGTTTGTGCTAAGTTAGGTAAACGAGTAGAGGCGATAGCTACAACTGATTTAGTATCAAATCCACATGATTATTTTCAATCGGATATACCAACTCTTTTAGTGTCGTTTGCTCGCTCAGGAAATAGCCCAGAAAGTGTTGCCTCTGTTGACTATGCTGATTCGCTAGTCAAGGAGTGTTACCAGTTAGCAATTACATGTAACGAAGAGGGCGAGTTGTATAAGCGCTGTTCTGACACTAATAAATTTGCTTTATTAATGCCTCCAGAAACAAACGATATAAGTTTTGCAATGACGTCGAGCTTTAGCTCGATGATGCTATCTGCATTGTATGTTTTTTGCCCGGTAGAAAATTTCAAATTACAATTTGAAAAAAGCATGGCCGCTACAGAGTCGTTAATAACGCGTTATGACCAAATAATAAAAACAGTTGCAAATAAAAAGTACGAACGCGTTATCTATCTTGGAAGTGGTATATTCAAAGGGCTTGCTCGAGAAGGTGCATTAAAATTACTTGAGCTTACCGACGGTGTAGCAGTGTCGAGCTTTGATTCTCCGTTAGGGTTCAGGCATGGACCAAAAGCAATTGTGAATGATAAAACGCTCGTTATATTATTTATTTCAAATCACCCGTTAACGCGTAAATATGATTTAGATTTACTCACTGAGCTAACCGGTGACTCAGAAGTAGGTGAGATAATTGTTGTTGATGCAAAAGCAAGTGAAGAACACGTTGGCTTTGAATGTTTGTCTTTATCAGGAGTGGAAAATACAGAAGATATATTTTTGCTTTTCCCTTATATTGTTTGCGTGCAAATGTATGGTTTTGAGCATGCCTTAGCGATTAATAATACACCCGATAACCCTAGTTCATCTGGAACAATAAACCGTGTTGTGCAAGGTGTAAATATCTATGCTTTATAAGCAAAGATGATTGAACAGGAGAAACATTATGTATTATTTAGGTGTTGATGGCGGTGGAACAAAAACGGCGTTTGCATTACTTGATCATGAACATAATGTAGTAGCAAGCCATGAGTCTGGAACTTGTTACTATGTTGAAGTTGGCTTGGGCGGTGCTCAATCGGTTTTAGAGTCCGGTGTTAAAGCACTGCTTGAACAAGTGAACGGTTCAGTAGGTGATATTACTTTTGCTTTTTTTGGGTTACCCGCATATGGCGAAGACAGTAAGTTAATTAATGAAATTAATGCTTTGCCGTCACACTTTATGTGCTCTGATAAGTATCATTGTGATAATGATATGGTCAATGGTTGGGCTGCTGCATTTAATGGGGCTGACGGTATTAACATTGTTTCAGGGACTGGTTCAATCGCTTATGGCGTGAGTAATAACCAAAATGCTCGCTGTGGTGGTTGGGGGGAGCTTTTTAGTGATGAAGGCTCTGCTTATTGGATTGGCCGTAAAGGACTGCAAGTATTTACAAAAATGAGTGATGGGCGATTAGCCAAAGGGCCGCTATACTTTTTATTAAAAACGACGTTTGATATTGAAAGTGACCTAGATATTACAGGGTTAGTGCTTAGTGATTGGAATGGGGATAGAAGTAAAGTGGCTTCTATTTCTACTTTAGTTTGTAAGGCTGCTTCAGAGGGCGACAAATACGCCATAGCCATTTTAGATGATGCGGCTAACGAATTAGCTGAAATAGTTGAAGGGGTTCGTAAAGTATTACCGTTCGCTGAAGGTGAAGAGGTTAAGGTATCTTATTCTGGCGGTGTGTTTAATGCTGGGGCATTAGTGCTGTCTCCTTTTATTAATGCGTTAAAGCGTTTTTCGTGTAACTATAAACTTTATGAGCCACTTCAGACCCCCGTTGTTGGTGCTGCTTTATACGCTGAGCGCTTAGCTAACTTAAAAAATATAAAATAAAAATGAAATAATGATCAGGGCGTGTTTACCTTTGGTAATTAAATTTACAGCAGTATGTGTGGTATTTACGCAAAGCAACCTATGATGTGTGGTTGCTCCTCACAAATAGGCGATAGCGCAGTATAAAGGCAATACATGCGCTACTTTTTTGGTTCTTCTAGGGGCAATTGACTCTTTTTTGCTTACATGGATGTAGGTAAACGGCGTGAGCAGGATGCGTAACTTTGCTCAATTTTTACTTATTCTTACATTGATGTCAGTCAGTAGAAGAGTGCAGGAGCAGTTATAGAGCCCGCCAGGTTAAAAGCTTCGCGCTGGGGTTAATCGTCCCTAGATTGAACAAAGTCTAATCCACAAAGAACAACACACCCTAAGGTAATTTTTTTATAGCCTACACGGATGCAGGCTATAAGAATAATGAAAGGGCAGTTTCCTATTTCAAATAATAATTCCCCTGTAATAAACACCAGTGTGAGTAATTAAATAGCTTCTTTTTACTTTTCCTTATCAAAAATATATTTGTTTTGCCTTGAAGTTTTATTACCTTACCCCATATATGTTGCATAACGCAGACACTTTGCTAATTGGAGATTTACACAATGACTGCAGCACAAAAAGAAACACTAGGCTTTCAAACAGAAGTTAAGCAATTACTTAACTTAATGATCCATTCACTTTACTCTAATAAAGAAATATTTTTACGTGAACTGGTATCAAATGCCTCAGATGCAGCGGACAAATTACGCTTTTTAGCGTTATCAAATGGCGATTTATACGAAAAAGATGCCGATTTAAAAGTGCGTATCAGCACCGATAAAGAAGCTAATACCGTCACTATTTCTGATAATGGTATTGGTATGACTCGTGACGAAGTCATCAACTCTTTAGGTACTATTGCAAAATCAGGTACTGCTGAATTTTTCAAAAATTTAACTGGCGACCAAAATAAAGATTCAAAATTAATAGGTCAATTTGGTGTTGGTTTCTACTCAGCATTTATCGTTTCTGAAAAAGTGACAGTGCGCACCCGCAAAGCAGGTGAAAGCCAAGGTATTGAATGGCAATCAGAAGGTGAAGGTGAATATACCTTACAAGAGATCGAAAAAGAAGGTCGTGGTACAGAAGTAATCCTTCACTTACGTAAAGACGAGACTGAGTTCGCTGATGACCACCGTCTGCGTGGTATCGTTACTAAATACTCTGATCATATCTCAATTCCGGTTGAAATGTATAAAGCAGAAGTACCTGAGTCAGAAGGTCCTGACGGTGAAAAGATCCCCGCAGAGCCTGCGGCATGGGAAAGTATTAACAGAGCCACGGCACTTTGGACGCGTGATAAGTCAGAGATAAATGAAGACGAATACAAAGAGTTTTACAAACACGTAAGTCATGATTGGGAAGATCCACTAAGTTGGGGCCATAATAAGGTTGAAGGTAAAACAGAGTATACAAGCTTATTATACATACCTAAAAAAGCGCCTTTCGACTTATGGAACCGTGAACGTCAAAGTGGCTTAAAGCTTTACGTGCAACGTGTATTTGTAATGGATGACGCTGAGCAGTTTATGCCTAGCTACTTACGTTTTGTGAAAGGTTTACTTGATTCAAATGATTTACCGTTAAATGTGTCGCGGGAAATTTTACAAGATAATAAAGTAACTCAAGCAATCCGCAAAGGTTGTACCTCACGCGTATTAAAAATGCTTGAGCGTATGGCTAAAAACAAAACTGAAGATTACCAAACATTCTGGAATGAATTTGGTCAAGTGATCAAAGAAGGGCCAGCAGAAGATTCAGTAAATAAAGAAGCGATTGCTAAGCTATTACGTTTTTCGTCAACGCATACAGACGAAAGCACGCAAAATGTGTCGCTCGAGCAATATATTGAACGCATGGATGAAGAGCAAGATGCAATTTATTATGTTGTTGCAGACTCGTTTGCTACTGCAAAAAATTCACCGCACTTAGAGATCTTCCGTAAGAAAGGTATCGAAGTTTTACTATTAAGTGACCGTGTTGATGAGTGGATGATGAGCCACTTAACAGAGTTTGCTGAAAAACCGTTTAAATCAATCACCCGTGGCGATCTTGATTTAGGTAAAATGGATGATGAAGAAACTAAAAAGGCCCAAGAAGAGTCTGAAAAAGATGTTGCTGGCCTTGTTGAACGTATCAAAGCAGCGTTGGGTGAAGCAGTAAAAGATGTACGATTTACTCATCGTTTAACTGACTCACCAGCCTGTGTAGTGAGTGATGACAATGATATGAGTTCGCAAATGCAAAAGCTTATGGAGTCAGTGGGTCAACCTGCGCCAGAAGCGAAGCCTATTTTTGAGTTGAACCCTGATCATCAGCTTGTTAAGCATTTAAATGACGAGCAAGGTGAAGATAAGTTTAGCCAATGGTCGCACGTATTACTTGATCAAGCGTTACTTGCAGAGCGCGGTACATTAAAAGACCCAGCAGGGTTTGTATCTCGCCTTAATAAACTGATGCTTGATTTGAACAAGTAAAGTAATCAGCTTTTATAAGTGTTGAATGTAAAAAGGGAACTCAGGTTCCCTTTTTTATTATGCAAATGATGGTTAGTAT